>JALZII010000056.1 GCA_030860365.1 Actinomycetota bacterium | reverse complement strand
CGTCTTGATGCTCTCGTAGATGGAGGCCATGGACCTCATCGGCCTGCTGGCGATCGGCTGCGCAGCGGGGGTGGTCAGCGGCCTGGTCGGCGTGGGCGGCGGCGTGCTGTTCGTCCCCGGGCTGGTGCTCTTCCTCGAGGAGAGCCAGGTCGAGGCGGAGGCCACGTCGCTGCTCGCGGTCGTGGTGGTGGCAGCGGTGGGCGCCCACCGCCAGCGCGGCTACGGAAACCTGCGCCTGCGCGACGGCGTGCTGATCGGCGTCCTCAGCCCGCTGGGCGTGGCGGTGGGCACCGTGGTGGCCAACGAGGTCCCCGAGCGCGCCCTGCAGATCTCCTTCGGCGCCGTCCAGCTGTTCTTCGCCTACCGCTTGGCGCGCCGGGCCATGCGCAGTCGCGAGGAGGCTCCTTCGGAGGCATGAGGCGCGGGTAGTCTCTCGACGGTGACGATCCTCGACGTGCAGGCAGGGGAGCGGGAGGGGTTCGCCCACCTGATCCTGCGCGGTGAGCTCGACCTCTCGACGGTGCCCAAGGTCGACGAGGCGCTGCGGCGCATCGAGGAGTCCCGCCCCCCGCTGATCGTGCTCGACCTGTCCGGCCTCTCCTTTCTCGACTCGACGGGCCTGCGCCTCGTCGTGACCGCAGACCGCCGCGCCCGCGACGAGCAGAGGCGGCTGTCGGTGGTGCGCGGGCCGGAGAGCGTCCAGCGGGTCTTCTCCATCACCGGGCTGGACGAGCACCTCGACATGGTCGACGACGTGTCGGCGGTCGATTCGGCGGGTAGTCCAGAAGGATGAGTCGCACGGAGATCACGGCCCTGGTGGCGCGGGGGGAGGAGGTCGGCTGCGTCAACCTGTCCGAGTTCGACGAGCTGGTGCGCGCGCTCGAGCTCCCCGACGACGAGGTCGAGGCGCTCCAGGAGGAGCTCGACCAGCTGGGAGTCGACCTCACCGACGACTGCGGCCGGGCCGGGGTTCAGCCCACGGCCTACCGCAACGAGGATCTGGCCGGCGCCACCACCGACGCCCTGCAGCTCTTCCTCAACGAGGTCCGCCGCTACCAGCTGCTCACCGCGCAGGACGAGGTCGACCTGGCCAAGCGCATCGAGACCGGCGACCTCGAGGCCAAGGAGCGGATGATCAACTCGAACCTGCGCCTGGTGGTCTCGATCGCCAAGAAGTACCAGGGGCAGGAGCTCTCGCTGCTGGACCTCATCCAGGAGGGCATCTTCGGCCTCATCCGCGCCGCCGAGAAGTTCGACTACCGCAAGGGCTTCAAGTTCTCCACCTACGCGACCTTCTGGATCCGCCAGGCGATCCAGCGGGGGCTGGCCAACAAGGCCCGCACCATCCGCATCCCCGTGCACATCGGCCAGCGCGAGCGCAAGCTGGTGCGCGCCGAGCGCGAGCTTGCGTCTCAGCTGGGGCGTGATCCCACCGACGAGGAGGTCGCCGCCCGCGCGGAGCTGGCGCTGGAGGAGCTGCACGAGGTGCGCGAGGCCGCCCGCACGGTCACCAGCCTGGATCGCGGCGTTGGCGAGGACGAGGACACCGCGCTGGGCGACCTGCTTCCGAGCGGCGAGCCCCAGCCCGAGGAGGAGGTCTCGGTCAGCTTGGCCCAGGCCACCCTGCGCGAGACGATCGAGGACCTGCCCGAGCCCGAGCGCGGCGTGATCCGCATGCGCTACGGCATCGACGGCGACGATCCCAAGCCGCTGCGCGAGACCGGCCGCCAGCTCGGCCTGTCCGCCGAGCGCGTGCGCCAGCTGGAGTCGCGCGCGCTGGAGCACCTCGCAGCGCGGCGCGAGCTCGCGGCGCTGAGAGAGGTCGCGTAGTGGCCAAGAAGATCCTGGCGCTGGTGTCCGAGCCGGTGTCCGGCGGCGCGCTCAAGTCCGCGGTGGGCGAGGACGTCGCCGAGCAGGCCGAGGTGCTGGTGGTGGCGCCCGCTCTGAACAAGAGCTGGCGCTTCTGGCTCTCGGATCCCGACGAGGCGATCGAGCGCGCCGAGGCCATCCAGGAGGAGACGGTGGATCGCATGGACGACGTGGGCATCGACGCCGCCGGCGACACGGGCGAGTCAGACCCTCTGCTCGCCCTCCAGGACGCCCTGGCCACCTACGAGGCCGACGAGATCGTGCTCTTCACCCACCACCACGGGGAGAAGAACTGGCTCGAGGAGGGGATCGTGGAGCAGGCCGAAGAGCGCTTCTCCCAGCCCGTCCGGCACATCCTCGTAGACGACGAATCGGCCTAGGCAGACCCCTTCGGCCGCGCCGCCACGTCCACGGGCGTCCCCACGCCGGGCAGTGCGACGTCGGGGGTGCGCACCACCAGCCCCGCCATTATCAGCCGCGGCAGGACCGGCATGAACCGAGAAGGGCGGTCGGGATCGGGGGGCAGGCTCTCCGCGTTCTCGAGCAGGGCCATCACCGCGCGGCACACCGGAGCCTGAGGGGCGTCGTCACCGACCTCGCAGGCCAACCGGGCGAGGTCGATCGCCTCGGCCGGGTGGATGCCGTGCAGGGCCTGGCCGAACCCCAAGAGGAGAAAGCTCCAGACCCGGTCGAGCAGGAGGTCACGCTCGGGGACCGCCTCCGGCGCCGGCCCGAGGTCAAGCGGATCCTCGCCCTCCAGCAGTCGCCGCGTCTGGCCGCCCGCGATCGAACGCACCGCCTGCTCGCTCAGGCCGGCCTGAAGCGCACAGCGCAGGGTGAGAACGGTGCCGAGCGCCGGGCTCCCGTAGGGGGCGTCGGAGGCCAGCAGCACCTGCCCGGGGGGCACGAGCGACACCAGCGCGAGGAGATCGCTGGCGCTCCACCACGACGTGTCGAAGAACAGGTTGGGCAGCCCGCGGGCCTCCCGCCAGATCCACGCGAGGTCGCAGATCCCGGCGTGGGCCAGGATCAGGCGCGCGCCCGGGTGGGTGCGGCAGAGCTCCACGGCGTGGCGCCCGAGGGCCGGGATGCCGCGACCGGCGTGAACGATCACCGGTACCGACCGCTCCTGGGCCAGGGCCACGATCGGCTCCACGCAGCGCTCGTCCAAGGCGAAGCCCTCAGCTCGCGGGTGGAGCTTGAGCCCCCGCGAGCCGGCGTCCAGGGAGCGCTCGGCCTCGCGGACGGGGGCGTCGCGGGGATCGAGACGGGCGAAGGGAACGAGCCTCCCCTCCGATCGCTCGGCCTCGTCGCGAACCCAGTCGTTGGCGTGGGGGTAGCCGTGGGGCTCGTGCATCGGGAACACGACGCTGCGGGTGTCCGCGAAGTCGAGCGCCTGGCGCAGCTGCTCGGGCGAGCAGCGGACGCGGTCGGGGTCGTTGAAGCCGACGTGGGTGTGGACATCGAGGACGTCGAGGTCCGGAAGGCCCTCTCTCAGGCGCGCGAGGAAGGGCGTGACGCCCTCGTCAGAGAACACGGGCGGCACCCTAACCCGTTACGTCCGCGTCTCTTTCGGGAATAGGAACGTCGTGGCAGAGGTACGTCAGCTGCGGCTGGGGGGCCCGGAGGCCCCTGGCGCGGCACGCGAGTTCGTCGCCGCGGTGGCCGAAGACGCCTACCACGACGAGGTCTTCGCGGAAACGCTGAGGCTGGTGGTCAGCGAGGTGGTGACCAACAGCGTCAGGCATGGCCAAGGAGGCCAGGACGGCTGCGTCGAGCTGACCGTCGAGGCCGGGCCGCGCCGTCTGCGGCTCGAGATCGCCGACGCGGGCCCGGGCTTCGAGCCCACGCCCACGCTGGGGCGGGACGACCGGCCCGGCGGCTGGGGCCTGTTCCTGGTCGACAGCCTGGCCGATCGCTGGGGAGTCGAGGCTTCGCCGGGCACACGTGTGTGGCTCGAGATGTCGCCGGGCTCCGCCGCGGTATAGCCCACCGGGCCACCTGCTCAGGAGACTGCGCGCCGAAGGGCGATGGAGCGCAGCCAAAGGGTCGTCGCTCGAGACCCCGACCCTTATCGCTGCAGCTCGCTGAGCCCGCCGCCTCCGCGCACCACGCCGAGCCACACCACCGGCGCCGCCAGCACGATCAGCGCCAGCGCAGCGGGCGCCGCCTCCGAGTAGGCCGAGACGCCGGTGGCGGTCCAGACCTCGGTGGGCAGCGTCTCGAAGCCGATCGGGCGAAGCAGCAGGGTGGCCGGAAGCTCCTTCATGGTCGAGACGAACACCAGCGTCGCGCCGGCCAGGAGCCCGGGGGCCACCAGTGGCCCGGTGACCGTGCCGAGTGTGCGCAGCGGCCCGCGACCCAAGCCGCGCGAGGCCTCCTCGAAGGCGGGGTCCACCCGCTGCAGGGCGGTGCGGGCGCCGCTCAGAGCCTGAGGCAGGAAGCGCACCACATAGGCGCCCACCAGCACGGCGACGGTGCCGTAGAGCGCCGGCAGGTAGCGCGCGGCGAAGAACACCAGCGACAGCGCCACCACCACTCCGGGCAGGGCGTTGGCGGCGTAGGCGCAGCGGTCGAGCAGGCGGGTGGCCGGCCGCGCGTGGCGCACCGCCAAGACGGCCACGGGCAGTGCTGCCAGGGTTGCGGCGACTGCCGCCGCCCCGGCCACGCCGAGGGTGTTCAGCCCAGGACCCACCACCTCGCCGAGCGCGCCACCGCGCCTGTCCGCCGGCCGGGCCGTCCACCACACCAGCACCGCGACCGGCAGTGCGAGCGCCACGCCGGCAAGCGTCGTGCAGGCCGCCACGGCCGGCGCCTTCAGCCCCGCGAGGGCAACGCGCGCGGGGGCCCGAGCCTCGCCCGGGCTCGCCATCGCGCGCGAGCGACCGGCCGCCTTGGCCTCGGCCATCAGGATCGCGGCAGTGAGAGCCACCAGCACCAGCCCGAGCACGGCGGCGGGCGTGCGGTCGAAGGCCGAGCGGTAGCCGGAGTAGATGGCGCGCGTCAGGGCGTCGAAGCGCATGAGGGAGACCACCCCGAAGTCGGAGATGGTGTAGAGCGCCACCAACAGGGCGCTGGCGGCGATCGACGGCCGCAGGGAGGGCAGCGTAACCCGCAGGAACACCTGCCACCTGCTCTGGCCCAGCGAGCGAGCGGCCTCGTCGAGGCTTCGGTCCGAGCGCCGCAGGGCAGCTGCGCAGAGGAGGAAGACGTAGGGGTAGGTGGCAAGCGTCAGGGCGACCAGGGCGCCGGCGAAGCCGCCGATGGAGACCGAGCCGCCGACGCCGGCGAGCTCCTGCAGGAAGCCGCCCCGCCCGAATGCCGCCAGCAGGGCAAGCGCCAACACGTACGAGGGCATGACCAGCGGCAGCGCCAGGAGCACGGTCCACGCCCGCCGCCCCGGGAGGTCGCTGCGGGTCACCAGCCACGCCGCCGGCACGCCGATCGCCACGGCGGCGGCGGTCACCGCGGCGGTGAGGCCGAGCGTGCGCAGCACCAGCTCGAGCGTGCGGGGCCGGCCGAGCACCGCCAGCGGGTCGCCTGCCCCCGCCACCCTCACCACGAGGTAGACCAGCGGCAGGGAGACCGCGGCGACCACCAGCACGCCGAGCACCCAGAGCGCCGCCGGTGGGCGGCGGGTCACGTCGAGAAGCCGGCCTCTTCGAGCATCCGCAAGGTGCCCCGCAGCTGTCCGCCGAGCCTTCCGAGCGCGAAGCCGGGGCCGGTCACCCGGCTCAGCGGCGGCAGGCCACGGATGGGCTGGACACCGGCCGCGAGCGGGTACTCGAAGGTCTTCCGAGCGAAGTAGGTCTGGGCTTCGCGCCCCTGCAGATAGCGCACGAAGCGCTCGGCCTGCGGCCTGTGATCGGCCGAGGCGAGGATGCCCGCGCCGGCGGTGTTGACCAACGACCCGGGGTCGCCCGGGCGCAAGGTGTGGTTTCGCACCGGCAGATCGGGCCGCTCGGCGCGCAGCTCGTAGAGGTAGTAGTGGTTCACGAAGCCCACGTCCACCTCGCCCCGCGCGATCGCCTCCACCGCCTGGATGTTGTTGTCGTAGAGCTTGGGCTTGTTGCGCTTGATGGCGACAAGCCACTCCCTGGTGCGCTTGTCGCCCACGTCCAGCCTCATGGCCGAGACGAAGGCCTGAAAGGAGGCGTTGGGGGGCGCGAAGCCGAGCTTGCCCTTCCACTTGGCATCGGTGAAGTCGAAGACCGAGTCGGGCAACTCGCCTGCGCGCACCCGCTCGGTGCTGTAGGCCGCCACGCGGGCGCGGGCCGAGGTGCCGCTCCAGCGCCCGCGGGGGTCGCGAAAGCGCTCCGGGACGCCCTTGGCCACCGCGGGCGGGAGCGGACCGAGCTGCTCTTCGACCGCGCCCAGCGCACCGGCGTCCTGTGAGAAGAAGACATCCGCCGGCGACCTGGCGCCCTCCTCCGCGATGGTGGCGGCCAGCTCCGCGGAGTCGCCGTAGCGAACCTTCACTTCGAGCCCGCTCTGGCGGCGAAAGCTCTCGATCAGCTCCCCCAGGAGCTTCTCGTTGCGCCCCGAGTAGACGGTGAGCTCGTCCTCGGACGCGTCACCTCCATCACCACCGCACGCCGCCACGGGCAGGAGGCAGAGCAGGATCGCCAGCAGGCTCAGGGGGCGTCTCATCGCGGCCTCAGCCGAGCACGGGCACGGGCCCGTCGTGCATCCGCAGCCGCACCCGGGCGCCCACCGGCACCCGCTCGCTCGAAGGACGCTGGGAGATCAGCGTGGTGCCGTCGGCCAGGCGCACGCGGTAGAGCACGTCGTGGCCCAGGAAGGTCCGCTCGACCACCTCGTCGGGCGCCGTTTCGTCGGGCTGGAGCTCGATCAGCTCGGGGCGGACGAGCACCTCGCAGGCGTCACGGTCCAGGCGCAGCGCGAGGCGCGCGCGGGCGACCTCCCCCGAGACGATGTTCGCCGGCCCGATGAACTCGGCCGCCCAGCGATCGGCGGGCGCGAAGTAGAGCTCCTCCGCGCGACCGGTCTGCACCACCTCGCCGTCGCGCATCACGGCGATCCGGTCGGCCAGGGTGAACGCCTCCTCGCGGTCGTGGGTCACGATCAGAGCCGTCACGTCGGCGTCGCGGAGAATCCGGGCCACCTCGTTGCGCATCGCCGCCCGAGCCAACGGGTCGATCGCGTTCCAGGGCTCGTCCAGCAGGACGACCTCGGGGCGGGGGGCCAGGGCCCGCGCCAGCGCCACCCGCTGGCGCTGACCGCCGGACAGCTCGTCGGGGTAGCGGCCCCCCAGTCCCCCAAGCCCCACGAGCGCGAGCAGCTCGTCCGCCCGGGCGGAGCGCTCGCGCCGGGGAAGGCCGAAGCCCACGTTGCCAGCCACGTCGAGGTGGGGGAACAGCGCGTAGTCCTGGAAGACGGTGCCCACCCGCCTGTGCTCGGGCGCCACCCAAGCGGCCGGGCCGGCCATCTCGCGGCCGTCGATCTCCACCCGCCCGGCGTCGGGGCGCTCGAAGCCGGCGAGGCTGCGCAGCAGCGTGGTCTTGCCGCAGCCGCTCGGCCCCAGCAGCGCCACCCACTCGCCGCGCTGGACCTCCAGCGAGGCGTCGCGCAGCGCGTGCACGGGCCCGAAGCGGACGTTGAGGCTCTCGACTCGGATCATCGGCCCCGGCATGTTAGGGCACCCTAACGCCTGCGCGCCGCAGCGTGGGCGCGGTAGACCGTTCCCGAGGAGGAGGCCATCACGAGCTCCCCCTTCCCGTCGGCGCCGATGTGGGTGAGCTGGGGCACCCTGGCCCGCTCGATGCGGAGGTCCTCGGCACCCTTGCCGGGCTTGGGCCTCAGCGACCACAGCTCCCCCGTGCAGAAGTCGCCGTACACGTAGCGCCCGGCGAGCGCCGGGAGCGCCGAGCCGCGGTAGACCAGGCCGGCCGTCACCGAGCAGCGCCCGCGCCGGTGGCGGTAGGCCGCGACCGGCCACACGAGCTCGCCGCGCTGCAGGCGGTGGCCTCCGCGCCTGACGCGCGTCGTGCCCTCGAAGGGGCCCCAGCCCAGGTTCTTGGGCGGCTCGTCGGGCTCCACCTGGATGCGGTCGATCTCCTCGGCGGCGTCCTGTCCGACGTCGCCGATCCACATCTCGTTGAGCCCGGCGTCAAAGGAGAAGCGCCAGGGGTTGCGCAGGCCCAGCACCAGCACCCGCCAGCGAGGCGGTCCCGGCGCGTCGGTGTCGGCGTACAGGATCTTGCCCAGCCGCGAGCGCGGGTCCTGGGCGTTTCGCCGGGGGTCGAAGGCGCCGCCTCCGTCGCCCAGGGCGAGGTAGAGCCTGCCGTCGGGCCCAAAGGCCACGGTGCCGCCGTTGTGGTTTTCCTCGGGCTGTCGCTCGGCGAGCAGGAGCCTTCGTGTCGGCTCGCGTCCGCGTCTTCGGGGAAGACCGAGCTCGATCACCCGAGTGTCGCCGCGGCGGTTGGTGAAGTGCAGGACCAGGCGGCGGTTGCGGGCGAAGTCGGGATGGAAGGCGGCGGCGAGGAGGCCCCGCTCGGCGCCCACCTTCACCTCGTCGCGGAGGTCGATCACGGTGCGCCGCCTGCCGCCTTCGATGCGCACCACGCGGCCCGACTGCTCGAGGGCCCAGAGCGCGCCGGGCTGTCCCGGCGCCGTCCCGACCCAGGTTGGCCTGACGAGGCCGCGGGCCAGGGGTCGCAGGTCGAAGCGGTGGGAGCGGCCCTCGACGTCGGGCAGCCGCGGGGGGCGCACTCGGGCGAGCGGGTCGCCGGGCGT
>JALZII010000055.1 GCA_030860365.1 Actinomycetota bacterium | reverse complement strand
TCACGCCGGCCACGTCCTCCAGCGTCGTGCACACCAGCTTTCGGATGAACGGGTCGTCGTCGACTATCAGGACGGACGCCATCGCTCTAGCCGGTCTGGTCGCGGATGCTCTCGAGCACCTCGTGAGGGGTGGCGGCCAACTGCTCCACCACCATCGGGTCGAACTGGCTGCCGGCCTCGCGCGCGATCACCTCGCGCGCCTCGGGCATGGGCACCCCGCGGCGGTAGGGGCGGTCGGTGGTCAGCGCATCGAGCGTGTCGGCAACGGAGAAGATGCGCGCGGCGAGCGGGATCTCCTCGCCGACCAGGCCATCGGGGTATCCGGTGCCGTCCCAGCGCTCGTGATGGGCGCGGACGATCTCTGCCGCGCGCTCCAGGAACGGCACTCCACTCACGATCTCCCAGCCGATCACCACGTGCCTTCGCATCAGCTCGCTCTCGTCGGAGCGCAGGTGGTCGGGCTTGTGCAGCACATGATCGGGGATCGCGACCTTGCCCACGTCGTGGAGGAGGAAGCCGAACTCGGTCTGCGGGTCGTCGGCAAGGGTGGGGTCGATCCCGCGGGTCAGCAGCAGGCCGTAGGCGGCCACTCGCTCGGCGTGCTTGCCGGTGTAGGCGTCGCGGGCCTCGACGGCGTTGGTCAGCGCTCGGACGGTGGCCACATAGGAAACGCGCAGCTCCTCGGCGTGGGCGCGCTCGGCCTTGAAGATGTCGCGCAGGTCGGAGGCGTAGCGCTCCAGCTGGCGCTCTTCCTCACCCGACCTGCTGCGCTGCTGGGCCAGCTCGCGCCGCAGACGCTCGTTCTCGGCTCTGAGCCGGTCTTCCCCTCCCACGGCCACCCCTGGCGCTCTCATGTCCGCCCACTCAGGGTACAGGTCACGAGACCCGCTCCGAGAGCGCCCCGAGGACCGCGCCGGCGGCCTCTGGGAGGGACACGACCTCCCCGAGGCCGCTCGTATCCGACGCCTCGTCGCCCGGCGAGAAGAACAGGACCGCCCGGCCCAGGCGCCGCCCCCGGAGCTCCACCCTGTCGAGCACCCCGCGCGGGTCGCGCATCCCCGCGTCCACCAGCGCGACCTCGAACCGCCGCTCGGAGCAGGCTCGGGCGGCGGCTGCGGCGCTCGTGACCCACTCGTGGTCCAGACCCAGCCGCAGCAGGGCCGGCTCGAGCTCGGGCCGCACCGCCGATCGCCCCACCACCAGCAGGCGCGTCCGCGCGGCGAGCACCGCGGCGCCGAGGGCATCGGCCAGCGGCTCGGCCTCCACGGGCTTGGCCAGGCGCCACTCCCCGAAGAGGGCCTCGGTGCCCGAGAACACCGAGACGACCACCACGGGCGTGCGCCGCAGCCCCGGATCCGCGCGAAGGGCACGCAGGACCTCGAAGCCGTTGCGTTCGGGCATGACCACGTCGAGGGTGAGCGCGTCGAACCGCTCGGCGCGTAGGCGCTCGAGGGCCTCCTCGCCCGAGTGCACCGTGACGGTACGGGCTCCGAAGGCGCGTAGGTGCCCGGCGATGGCTTCGGCCGAGTCGGCCTCGTCGTCGACCACGAGCACACGCCTGCCCTTGATCGCCGCCCGCGGCTCGCGCCTTCGTATCGCTCCGGGGGCCTCCGCCGGCAGGCGCACGATGAAGCGGCTCCCGCGCCCGGGCTCGCTGTGCACGCTGACCGTCCCCCTCTGGAGCTCGGCGAGCGAGCGCACGATCGACAGGCCGAGCCCCGTGCCCCCCTGGCCGTCCTCGCGGCGCGCGAAGCGCTCGAAGACCCGCTCGATCTCGTCGCTCGGCATGCCGCTTCCGTTGTCCTCGACCACCAAGGCAAGCTCGAGTCCCTCATCCGTGACCGACACGGCGATCCTGCCACCTTCGCCGGTGTAGCGGTTGGCGTTCGAGAGCAGGTTGGTCACGATCTGGCGGGTGTGCCCCGGGTCGGCCAGCGCTCGCGGCAGGTCGGTCGGAAGCTCCAGCTCCAGGCGCTGACGGCGCTCGACCAGCTGGGGCTCCATGAGTCGGGCCACTTCGCGGACCACCTCGCTCAGGTCGAAGAGACGGGGATGCGCCTGCATCTGTCCCGACTCCAGACGGGCGACGTCGAGCAGGTCGTCGACCAGGTCGACCAGGCGGTTCGTGCTGCGCAGGATCACCTCCACGAAGTCGCGTTCGCGCTCGCCCAGGCTCTGCGAGCCCGCGAGCAGCTCGACGAAGCCCTTGATCGAGGTGAGCGGGCTGCGCAGCTCGTGGGAGGCGGTGGCCACGAAGTCCGACTTGACCCGCTCGAGGCGCGCGCGCTCGGAGACGTCGCGGATCGTCCACACCACGCCCCCGCCCGCGCCAAGGTGCGCCGCGGTGATCGACAGGGTGCGGCCGCGCGACTCACGCATGACCTCGCCCGCCAGTGCCTCCTCCACCGGGGGCAGCGGGCCGTCGTCGCCGTAGCGGGCTCGCCCGCCCACGCGCAGCTCGGGAACCACCGACTCAGCCCGCGGGTTGACCGCCGAGACGACGCCGTCGGCCTCGACCACCACCAGGGCGTCACCCAGGCTCTCCACGGTCACCGCGAGGCGCTCACGCTCCTCCTCGATCCGGCGCTGGGCCACCCCAAGCTCCTCGGCCATGCGGTTGAAGGCTCCGCCCAGGTCGCGAATCTCCTCGGGACCGCTCGGCTCCACCCGCTCGTCGAGGCGGCCGGAGGCAAAGCGCCGCGTCGCGCCCACCAGCTCGTCGAGCGGCCGGCGTATCGCGCTCAGCAGCGCGCCGATGAGCACCATGGCCCCCAGTAGGGCCAGGCCACCGGCCACCCCGGCGACCACGAGCGAGTCCCGCGTTTCCTCGCGCGTGTCGCGGCGGGCTTCGGTTCGCCGGTCATTCTGGCGCGAGCTGAGCGCGTCGTTGTTGCGCCGGGCGCTCCTCAGCGACGCGGCGAGCCGCGCCCTCGCAGCGGGGGTTCCCGCCGCACCGGCCTGGCGCCGCGTGCGCCGCTG
>JALZII010000047.1 GCA_030860365.1 Actinomycetota bacterium | reverse complement strand
GCGGTCGCGTCGCTGAACGTTGCGCTGCCCGACCTCGCCCGCGACACCGGCGCCAGCCAGACGGAGCTGCAGTGGATCGTCAACGCGTATGCCCTGGTCTTCGCGGCCCTGCTGCTTCCGGCAGGGTCGCTGGGTGACCGCTTCGGGCGTCGCCGCGTGCTACTGATCGGGCTCGCGATCTTCGCAACCGGCTCGCTCGCAGCGATGGCCGTGGACGACCCGACCGCGTTGATTGCACTGCGGGGCTTGCTCGGCGTGGGCGCTGCGCTGGTGATGCCCGCGACCCTGTCGCTGATCACCACCGAGTTCCCGGCGGACCAGCGTGAGCAGGCGGTGGGCGTCTGGGCCGGAGTGGCGGGCGCCAGCGCCATCCTCGGGCTGCTCGCCGCGGGCACCCTGCTGGAGTTCGCCTCCTGGACATCGGTCTTCGCCCTCAACGCCGTCCTCGCCGCGCTGGCGATGGCCGGCGCGCGGGTGGTGCCCGAATCGGCCGACCCCCGCGAGGCGCGGCTCGATCCCATCGGCGCCGTCCTGTCCGCGACCGGACTCGGCGCGATCGTCTACGCGATCATCGAGGGCCCCGAGCGAGGCTGGGGCGACGCCGTGACCCTCGGCGCCTTCGCGCTCGGCGCCGCGAGCCTGACCGCCTTCGTCGCCTGGGAGCTGCGCCGGCGCCAGCCCATGCTCGACCCCCGGCTGTTCGCCGGCCGGCGCTTCGCCGCCGGAACGCTGTCGATCACCCTGCAGTTCCTCGCCTTCTTTGGCTTCGTCTTCTTGATCCTGCAGTACCTCCAACTCGTGCAAGGGATGAGCCCGCTGACCGCAGCGCTCGCGATGGTGCCGATGGCACTCACGCTCATGGCGCTGGCGCGCAACGCCCCCAGGATCGTCAAGCGCCTCGGCGTGCAGCGCGCCGCGCCGCTTGGGCTCGCGCTCATGGTGGTTGGGTTCGCCACCCTCGCGCTGCTCGACACCACGAGCACCTACTGGCTCCTGCTCGCCGGACTCGTCCCGCTCGGCGCCGGAATGGGCCTGGCCACCACGCCCGCCACCCACGCAATCGTCAGCAGCCTCCCCCAGGCCAAGCAAGGAGTCGGCTCCGCGGTCAACGACGCCGCCCGCGAAGTCGGCGGGGCACTGGGAATCGCCATCCTCGGCAGCATCCTCAACGACGCCTACCGCAACGGGATGGCCTCGGCCGTGCGTTCGCTCCCCCCAGAGCTCGCCGAACCGGTGCAGCACTCACTCGGCTTCGCGCTCCAGCTCGCCGAACGCCGAGGCGACAGCCTCTCAGGACTCGCCGCCACCGCGCAGCAGTCGTTCGTCGACGGCCTGTCCACGGCGCTGGTAATCGCTGCTCTGACGCTGACCGGCACCGCCGCGCTCGTCGCCATGCTGCTGCGCGACACGAAACGGCAAACCGCCGACAGCCGGAATCGCACCTCGGACTGGGCGCTATAAGGGGGCGCGGACGGCAGCGGTTGGGCGCCGGCGCCGGAGGCGCTTCCCCGCGGCGGATCCTCCCCACGCGCATACGACGGCGGATTATGCTGGGCCGCCGTGAGCGTCGAGATACGCGACGTGGCGGCGGGCCTGTGGCTCTGGCGCCAGCCCCACCCCGACTGGCGCGAGGGATTCGACTGGGACCCGGAGGTGGCGTCGTTCGCAGTCGAGTCCCGCGGCGCCGCCGTCCTGCTCGCCCCGCTCGCGCCGCCGCCGGAGGCGCGGGAAGTCTGGGCGCGCCTTGACGCACTGAGGCCGGAGGCGGTGGTCGTCCTAAAGCCCGACCACGTCCGCGACGTGGACCTGTTCGTGGCGCTGGTACGGGGCCGTGCCTATGGGTCGTACCTGTTCTGGCGCGACGACATTCCGCACACCGACCTTCAACCCCTCCGACCCGGCGACGAGCTCGCCGGCGGGCTGCAGGCCCATTACGACGGCCGCGGCCAGATGGAGACGCCGCTCTACCTCCCCGAGCAGCGCGCGCTGGTCTTCGCCGACGCGATGACGGCGCTCGGCGGGGGTGCTGCGAGTCTGGGGGACCCCGTGGCACGAGCAGCGCACCCTTCCAGCGCTGCGAGCGCTGCTGGAGTTGCCGTTCGAGGACGTCCTCGTGGCTCACGGCGAGCCCGTACACGCGCGCTCGGACTTCGTCGCGGGGCTCAACCGCAAGCCGACGAGCTGAGGCGGGCGTCTGCCGCGGGGCCCGGCCGAAGAGCATCCGCGGGCGGTGTCGCTCGAGCTAAGGATCTTTCAGGAGCGCCCGCATGTCGCCGAGGTGGCCGATGTGGCGGAGCTTGTCCGGGTTGACGATCGCGCTGACGCCCTGGATCTGGCTATCGGCGATGTCGAGCGCCATCACGCTGATGGGCTTGCCTTCGGGGTCGAGCAGCAGCGCGCCCGGTT
>JALZII010000023.1 GCA_030860365.1 Actinomycetota bacterium | reverse complement strand
GGCGGCCACCGACTCGGAGCTCGAGGCGCTGGACGGAGTGGGGGACACCCGGGCCAAGGACATACGCGAGGGCCTTCGCCGGCTGCAGGAGATCAACCTCGTGGACCGCTACCTGCAAACCTAAGAGTGGTGGCACAGCATGCGCCACCCGAATGAACACAGGAGGGAATCATCAGCGACCCAGCAGCAATGGAGCACGAGATCGTAGACCTCGAGATCGAGCGTGAGATCGTCGAGATCGTCTACGAAGTCGGCGATCATGTCGTGTACCCCCACCACGGCGCCGGCAGAGTGCAGAAGAAGGAGCCCAAGACGGTGCTCGGCGAGGAGCGCGAGTACCTGACCATCAAAATCCTCCACAACGACATGACCGTCATGGTCCCGTGCGAGAACGCCGGCAAGGCGGGCCTGCGCCGGGTCATCGGCGAGGAGGCCGTCGAGCGCGTGCTGGGAGTGCTGCGCGACGACGTGAGCCAGATGCCCAAGAACTGGAACCGCCGGTTCAAGCACAATCGCGAGAAGATCAAGACCGGCGACGTGTACGAGCTGGCCGAGGTGGTCCGCAACCTCGCGATCCGGGAGTCCGAGAAGGGCCTCTCGACCGGTGAGAAGCAGATGTACACGCGGGCGAAGAAGATCCTTGCCTCCGAGCTGATGTACGCGCTCGAGATGGAGGAGGACGACGCCGAAGCCCACCTCGAGCAGCTGATCGAGGACGCTCACGTCGGCCGCAACGGCGCAGTCGCGTGAGAACTCCGGACAGCTTCGCCTTCCGGCACTCTCAAGCGACCGCGTAGGGGCTCCTCATGTCCGTCGTCGGGATCATTCCCGCCGGCGGCAGCGGCGAACGCCTTGGTGCCGACCGGCCCAAGGCGTTCGTCGTTCTGGCCGGCCGCACGCTCTTGGAGTGGTCCTTGGCGGCCCTCGGGCCGGCGTGCTCACGGGTCGTGGCCGCTGTTCCGGCCGGCTACGAGGAGGATGAGCCCGACCGGGTGACAGGCGGCCCCTCCCGTGCCGCCTCGGTGCGAAACGCCCTCGCCGCGGCGCCCGAGGCCAGCGTCGCCGTGGTCCACGACGCCGCCCGCCCGCTGGTGACCACGTCCCTGGTGCGGCGCTGCCTCGCGGGGCTCGACGAGGCCGACGGGGCGGTCGCGGCGCGGCGGGTGACCGACACCGTGCACGAGGGGGACGAGATGTTGGAGAGCACCCTCGACCGTTCGCGGCTGTGGGCGGCCCAGACGCCGCAGGTGTTCCGCGCCGACGTCCTGCGCCGGGCGCTCGAGGGGCCCGACGCCACCGACGAGGCCGCGATGGTGATGGCCGCGGGTGGCACGGTGCGGGCCGTGGAGGCGCCGGCGGACAACATCAAGGTGACCACGCGGCTCGATCTGGCGCTGGCGGAGGCTCTCCTTGCTGACTGACCTCCACGTGCACCTGCGCCCCGACGAGGAGGGCACGCCGGCCTCGGAGTACTTCACCGCGGCCAACGCCGAGCGCTACCGCGAGGCGGCCGCCGAGCGGGGGATCGCCGAGCTCGGGGTCTCCGAGCACGTGCACCGCTTCACGGCTGCCCTGGAGGTCTGGGACCACCCCTTCTGGCGCGAGCAGGCCACCGACGACCTCGACGCCTACTGCGCCTTCGTGCGCGAGGACACCGACCTTCGGCTGGGCATCGAAGCCGACTTCGTGCCCGGTCGCGAGGAGCGCATGGCCAACCTGCTCGACGCCCGCGACTGGGACTACGTGATCGGCTCGGTGCATTTCCTGCGTGACCGTTCGCTGGACATGGAGGGCGAGTGGGACGTGTGGCGCTCGGCGCCCCCCGACAAGGTCTGGGCCCGCTACTTCGAGACCCTCGGCGAGGCGGCTCGCACCGGCCTGTTCGACGTGCTCGCCCACCCCGATCTCGTCAAGGTCTGGGGCCCCCGGGCACCCACGCCGGAAGGGGACCTGCGCCGCTTCTACGATCGCGCCATGGACGGGATCGCGGACTCAGACGTGGCGATCGAGGTCTCGACAGGAGGGCTGCGCAAGCCGGTCGGCGAGATCTACCCCGCGGCCCCATTCCTCGAGATGTGCCTCGAGGCCGGCCGACCGGTGGCCTTGTCCAGCGACGCTCACCTGCCCGAGCAGCTCGGCTACGAGTACGAGCGAGCGGTCGAGTGGCTGGGGGGGTTGGGGGTCACCGAGCTGGCCGTGCTCGAGCGTCGCCGGCGCCGGTTGGAGCCGATCGGTTGAGCACGCGCGCGGGGATCGGCTACGACTCGCACCGCTTGGTCGAAGGTCGGCCGCTGATCCTCGGCGGGGTCGAGGTGGAGGCCGAGCGGGGGCTGGCCGGCCACTCCGACGCCGACGTGCTCACCCACGCGGTGATCGACGCCCTGCTCGGCGCGGCCGGCCTGGGGGACATCGGCCTGCACTACCCCGACAGCGACGAGCGCTGGCGCGACGCCGAAAGCATCGTCCTGCTTCGCGAGGTCTGCTCCTTCCTCGGCGAGCACGGCTGGACCGTGCGCCACCTCGACGTCACGGTCCTGTGCGAGGAGCCCAAGCTCGGTCCCTACCGGGATCCGATGCGAGGACGCCTGGCCGAGGCTGTGGGCCTGCCCGCCCTGGAGGCCAACGTGAAGTTCACGACCAACGAGGGCATGGGCTACGTGGGTCGGGGCGAGGGCCTGGCGGCCATGGCGGTGGCCACGGTGGAGCGGGCGGACTGAGCCCTTGAGATCGCCGGCAGAGCGCGATCGTCGCGGGATCGCCCAGGCCGCGCACGAAGCGACGGATCACACGTCGGTCGTCTCGATCTGCGCGAGTCGCGGCGTGCCACCGCTGGCCGGCAGCATCGCGGCGACGATCGAGTTCTTGTGCACGTCGAGCGCCACCCAGGTCGTGACCTCTGCGGGGGCGGTCGAGCTAACGTCGAGCTAACGTCAGGCATGGGCTGGTCCTCCTTCGTATGCGGCACTGGCCGCAGCGGTCGTTGACAGCCGCGACGCTGACCCGCGACAGATGCGAACGCCGAGGGCCAGCCCGCCTCGGCGTCCATACTGACTAGCCGTGCGCCGCATACGAATCCAGGACACCCTGACCGGCGAGCGGCGGGTCCTCGAGCCGCGCGAGCCTCCGAAGGTGGGCATCTACGCCTGCGGGCCCACCGTCTACGGACGCTTGCACGTGGGCAATGCGAGGCCCTTCGTGGTCTTCGCGCTGCTGCGCCGGTTCCTCGAGCACGAGGGCTACGAGCCCACGCTGGTGGTGAACGTCACCGACGTCAACGACAAGATCTACGACGCCGCACGCAAGGCCGGCGTGGCCAGCGGACAGCTCGCCCGCGAGATGACCGCAGCCTATGTGCAGGACACCGATGCCCTCGGCCTCGAGCGCCCCGACCACGAGCCGCTCGCCTCGGAGGCCATCGAGGGCATCGTGGGGCTGATCTCCGATCTCGTCGAGCGGGGCCACGCCTACCCGGCCGGCGGCGATGTCTACTTCCGGGTGCCCAGCTTCCCGGCCTACGGCAAGCTGTCCAACCGCCCGCTCGAAGAGATGCAGCAGGGAGAGGGCGACGACGAGGCCGAGCTCAAGGAGAACGCCCAGGACTTCGCGCTGTGGAAGGCGCGCAAGGAGGACGAGGACACCGCCTGGCCCTCGCCCTGGGGCGAGGGGCGTCCGGGCTGGCACATCGAGTGCTCGGCCATGGCCGAGTCGCTGCTGGGCACGGACTTCGAGATACATGGCGGTGGCTCGGACCTCGTCTTCCCCCACCACGAGAACGAGATCGCCCAGACCGAGGCCGCCCGCGACCGCCCGCTCGCGCGCATCTGGATGCACAACGGCATGGTCCGCTTCGAGGGCGAGAAGATGGCCAAGTCGGTGGGCAACATCGCCCTGCTGCACGAGGCGCTCGAGCGCTACGGGCCGCAGACGCTGGTCATGTACTTCGCCGGGGGCCATTACCACCAGCCGCTGGCATTCTCGCCCGATGAGCTGGACGACGCGCGCGGCGCGGTGGCCACCCTGCGCGAGCTCGTCCGCCGCCTCGACCCGGCCGCTGCCCAGCCGGAGGGCCTCGCCGAGCACGCCGAGCGCTTCTGGGACCACCTCGCCGACGACTTCAACACGCCGGCGGCCCGGGGCGTGCTGTTCGAGTGGGTGCGCGAGGCCAACCGGCGCCTCGACCGTGGCGAGACGGTGGGGACGGGGGCGCTGCGCGAGCTGCTCTGGGCCCTGGGCCTCGAGTCGCTGCTCGAGGCTGAGGACGCAGCCGATGCCGAGGCGGAGCGCATGATGGCCGAACGCGAGCAGGCCCGAGAAGCCCGCGACTTCGAGCGGGCGGATCGCTTGCGCGACGAGCTGGTCGCGCGCGGCTGGCAGGTGCGGGATACCCCGGGAGGGCCACGTCTCGTGCCACTGGGGTGATCGTCTACGGGCGCAACCCGGTGCGAGAGGCGGTGCGTGGACGCCGGGCCGTGCTGGAGGGCTGGGTCTCGTCGCGAGCCGAGGGGGATGTCGACTGGCCCGACGGCGTCGAGGTCACCACGGCGCACGACGACGAGCTCGACGAGCTGGCCGCCTCGCCCGAGCACCAGGGAGTCTGTGCAAGGGTCGAGCCCTTTCCCTACGCGGACGCGCGCGCTCTGCTGACCGACGACGACGCGCTCGTGGTCGCCCTCGACCAGGTGCAGGACCCCCACAACCTGGGCGCTGTCGCACGGGTGGCCGAGTCGGCGGGTGCCGCCGGACTCGTGGTGCCCGAGCGGCGCTCGGCGGATGTGACACCTGCCGTATGTCGCGCGTCGGCCGGTGCCGTCGAGCACCTGGCCGTGGCTCGCGTGCGCAACCTGACCGACTGGCTGGAAGAGGCAAAGGAGGCCGGCGCCTGGACCTATGGCGCGGCTGCGGGGTCCGACACGCCCTACACCGCCCCCGACTATCGCGGGCGCATCGTGGTCGTGCTCGGGTCGGAGGGGAGCGGTTTGCGGCCCCGTGTGGCCGGCGCCTGCGACCGGCTCGTGAGCCTCCCGCGTCGCGGGAGGGTGGAGTCGCTCAACGTGGCCACCGCGGCCGCGGCGCTGGTGTACGGAATCTTGCAGATGCGCGACACGGCTTGACAGTTCTCCATAACCTGCCGATACTCGTGCCTAGATCAGGCTGGAGTCGAGGTTGAGGTCACCCTCTTGCTCGGTCCAGGAACCTGGCGCTAGGGGAGGTAAAGCGCCACCGAGCTCCGAGGAGGAGACGGTTTGGCACGCTCTACCGCAACATCAGGAACCGCGACGGCGCAGGCCGGCAGACCTCAACCTCAGGCTGAGCCAGACGATCATTACCTCATCGCGCTGGCAAAGCAGGGCCGCCCTGACGCCATGGACCGGATCGTCAAGCGGTATCACGGCTTCGTGCGCCTCAAGGCGTCTTCGTACTTCCTGATCGGCGGCGACGCCGACGATCTGCTCCAGGAAGGCCTCGTGGGTCTCTACAAGGCCGTGAGGGACTACCGCTGGGACCGCGAGTCGAGCTTTCGCAACTTCGCGGAGCTGTGCATAACGCGGCAGATCATCACCGCGGTGAAGACCTCCACGCGCAACAAGCACACGCCGCTGAACGAGTACGTTTCGTTCTCCCAGACTCCCGCGGCGGGCGGAGGCGACGGCGATCCCACCCTCGACGAGCTGCTGCCGGGCCCCACGGCGCACGACCCGGTCAACCAGGTGATCTCCACCGAGGAGCTGCACAGCCTGGTGAACTGCCTCTCGAGCGTGCTGTCGGAGCTGGAGAGCTCGGTGCTCTCCCTCTACCTCGACGGGAACTCCTACGAGGTCATCGCGGAGCGCTTGGAGTGCGACACGAAGACCGTCGACAACGCCCTCCAGCGCGTCAAGCGCAAGGTGGGCTCACACCTCGAGGCCCGGGCCGTCCCCGCCTAGCTAGTTCGGTTTCTCCCCTGACGGCAATGGGTATCTATACATCAGAACCGGGGGACGCGGGAGGCCTCCCCTAAACCAAGGAGGGACTGTCCCGTGATTGGAATCCTGTTGACGATAGTCGTCGCCGCGCTCGTGTATTTCTTGTGCACCGCGCTCGGACTGCCCGCGATCGTGGGCATCATCGCTGCCATCCTGGTACTGCTCGCCGGCATTCCCAGCGGCGGCTTTGGGCTCGGCGGCCGGATGGGCCACCACCGACGCGGCCGGCGCGAGGCGATCTAGCTGTAGCCGCCTGCGGGGCCGTGGAGGAGAGCGGCCCCGCCTTCGCCCATGGCGAGAGCGTACGCTGGGCGGTGGGCACTGAGCTGCCCGCCTAGCTCAATTGGCAGAGCGCTTCACTTGTAATGAAGAGGTTCTCGGTTCGAGTCCGAGGGCGGGCTCTGGCGAAGTACCTGCAAAGCGCCATGTTTCTAGCACGCGTGCGCGAAAGCCGGGCTCTCGGGTCAACGCCTGGGTCAACAGCCTGCAGCGTTCGTGCCGGCGAGGACGCTTTCGGGGGCAGTGGTGAGCACGCCCGCTGAGCGTGGCACTCATTGAGCAAGACCCCGAGTACTCCCGACCGGCGGGACGCCCACGAGCGCCGCCGCAGCCTTACTGGGATGCCGGGGCGGCGGCCACGGCGCCTTCGATGTCCCCGCGCCCGTTCGAGGACACGGGCACCGGTGGCGGCTCCTCTGCCGCGTCCTCGGCGTTCAGGCGCCGCTCGAGCTCTCCAAG
>JALZII010000079.1 GCA_030860365.1 Actinomycetota bacterium | reverse complement strand
CGCGGTCATGGCGCCCACGCTCGTTCCCACGAGCAGCTTTGGGCGTTCCCCGCGTGGCTCGAGGTGGGGCAGCAGAACGGAGACCGCGCCGGCCTCGTAGGCTCCTCGCGCCCCACCTCCGGCGAGTACTAGGCCAACCGTTTCCCCGCCCGCCACGACGGCGCCCTGGGCTCGGGGGCTACCTGGTCTTGGCGACGGTCTGGCGCTGGCCCGAGCCGCTCGAGCCGCCCCCGTGGAAGCTCGCCCCGCCCAAGGCTGAGCTCGAACGCGGGCCCGAACCCGAACTCGAACGCGACCCCGAAGCCGACACCCTCGCCTTCGACGTCCTGTGCTCCGCGGTGCTCTTCCCGTTGCCCTCGGCCACGACCGCTCCCCTCTTCAGTTGACATCCGACTATAGGTGCGTTCGGCTGCGAAGGCGCTAGCGCCCCGACTCCTCCCAAGCTACTAGTGATGTGACCGGTCGCTGCCGGTGGGACGCTCAGCGGGTCGATAGCACCCGGTTCCTGAGCTGCTTGCCTAGTGCCGCCTCGCGCGAGAAGCAGAAGCCCGGGCGCAGCTCGCGCCCGTTACTCCTATCGGCGCGAAGCGATAACACGGTCGGAAGCGAGACTGTTGCACCTCGCGCAAAGGAGTAGCGGCGGAAGGTGAGTGCTCCTCCTGCACAAAGGGGCACTCTGCGCGCCGCGCCCGTAAACGGCAAGATCAGCATGCGCGCCACACGGTGCCCAGCCCCTTCTATGCGAAGCTGTGTATTGTTGCTTACGAAACGTTAGAACGGAGGTCGGGCAGCATGGCAACTTCAGATGTGATCGGCACAGGAACAGCAGGCGGACTGCTCGCCTTCTGCGACGACCTCCTTGAGCGTGATCATGCGTCGTGTGGGGTGGTTCATCCGTGGAAGTACGCGGTCAAGCAGGTCTTCACGCGCTTGGAGGGCGACAACTTCGAAGCGATAGACGTGCAATCGCTCGACGTGGACGAGTACATGCAGCGGTTTGCCAGTCTTCCGCGCGATCCGCAGGAGCCCGACAGGCTGTACGCGTACCACGACCGCTTCCCGAAAGCGGTCGAGGCGTACCGGGGCTACCTGGCGGACCCGACGGGATGGCGTCCTGCGTAGAGCCTCGCCTCACGAGACCGCCGCTTGCGTTCCTCGACGGATCTAGCTCTCTGGGCGCCTGCCGGTAGGCCCGAGTTTGCTGCCGCTCCCGCGTGAAGCAAGTGCCCCGAACGCCGGTAGCGTCAACAATCGCCCGGGCCCGGAGCGATAGCGCCACGTCGCCACGCTCCAGCTCCGGCTCGCCGTCGCCCGTACCCAACGTATTCGGCTATTCGGTTGTGTAGTGTGAGTGTCTTGGCTCGCAGTGCGAGACTGACCCTCGTTATCGCGTTCGCGGCATTGATCGCAGCCATGTGCGCGCCGCTCGCTCAGGCTGCCAAGCGCGGGTCCTCGTGCACGCGGGCGGGCTCGAAGACGGTCGTCAAGAACCGCCTTGTGCGCGTGTACAAGGTCAAACGCGAGAGCGAAACCACCCTCTATTCCTGCCGCCGCACCACCGGCAGGCGCGTGAGGCTGGCCACTGCCCGGGACGAGGATGTCGATTCCTATGGCTCGGTCCTGTTCAACAGCGTCAGGCTCAGGGGGAATTACGTCGCCTGGGCGACCAGCGTCACCGACGTGAGCTGCAAGGCGTCCTGCCCCCCGGCTATCAGGCCACCAAGGAGTTGATCAGGCTCTACAACGCGCGCAGCCGCGGGCGCAGGACCGTGGAGGGCTACCCGCTCAGCGCGGCGCTGGTGCTCAGCGAGCGCGGCGGCGTGGCCTGGGCGAGCCGCGACGGTGACGCAGGGCCGGTCGAGATCCGCGCCTCGGCACGCTCAGGCGACAACCGGGTGCTCGACAGTGGGAGCATCGATCCCGCGTCGCTCGCGATCGAGATCACGATCATCAGCTGGACGCGCGATGGCATGGAGCGCTTCGCGCGGCTTCGCTAGCCGGCGCCGGGCAACCCCTCACAGCGAGACCCGAGCTTCAGCGCGCGGATGGCCCGCTACAGCGAGGTGAGCTCCGTGCCCTCGTCGGCCAGGGCCGACGGGTCGGGGCGGGCGCCTTCCTTGATGAAGCGCCTCGCCTCGTCGAGCTCCTGCTCGTCGCGGCCCACCGACAGCGCCGCCGTCACGCGGCCGTCATCCAGGTAGAACGCCGTGAAGCTGCCGTCGTCGACCGAGCCGCGCACCGTCGGCTCGCCGCTGCCGGGACCCACGTAGCCCAGCGATACCCAGTCGGCCAGATCGGAGAAGAAGTAGGGCACCACCTCGTGGTCGGTGCCCTGGCCGAGCATGTTGCGGGCCGCCGTCTTGCCGTGCTCGGCGGCTACGTCCCAGTGCTCGACTCGCAGCGGCCGTCCGTGGATGACGCTGTCGTACTCGCACATGTCGCCGGCGGCGAAGACCCCCTCCAGCGAGGTCTCCAAGCCGGATGAGCACAGCAGGCCGCCCGCCTCGCCCAGCTCGAGGCCACCCGAGCGGGCGAGCATCACGTCGGGCATCACACCGGCGCCCACGATCACCATGTCGCAGTCGAGCTCCAGGCCGCCCTCGGTGACCACCCGCGAGACTCGGCCGTCCGAGCCCTCAAAGCGGTCCAGGGAATCGCCGCCGTGGATCTTCACGCCGTGCTCGCGCAGGATGCTGCCGAAGAACGGGGCGAGCGATGGTCCCACCGTGCGCTCGAGCACCTCGTCCTCCTGCATCACGATCGTGCACTGCCTGCCTAGGCAGGAAGTCAGGGAGGCCGCCACCTCGCAACCGATGTAGCTGCCGCCGATCAGCACCACCCGCTCGGCCTCCGCGGCCTCCTCGCGGATGGCGTCCGAGTTGGCAAAGGCCCGGAGGTAGTGGATGCCCTCGAGGTCGGCGCCCGCGGCACGCAGGCGGCGCACGTTCGCGCCGGTGGCGAGCAGCGCCTTGTCGAAGCCGATCTCCTCCTTGGTGGACAGCTTCGCCGTGCGGTTGTCGGAATCGAGCTTCATGACGCTCGTGCGCGTCAGCAGCTCGATGCCCTTCTGCTCCCACCAGTCCGAGGACTCCGCCAGCGCGTCCTCGCGGCCCGACTCCCCGCGCAGATAGCCCTTGGACAGGTGGGGCCGGTCGTAGGGCGGGTCCGGCTCGCGCCCCACGAGCACGATCGAGCCCTCGGCGCCCTCCTCGCGCAGCGTCCGCGCACAGCGCGCCGCCGCCACCCCGCCGCCGATAAGAAGGAAGTCGACCGAGCGGTCGGCCACCGCGTCAGGCCGCTTCCGGCTGCGGTGCGAAGCGCTCGGTCACATCGGCCTCCAGACCGGTGTCCAGCACCAGCAGCACCTCGTCGCCGGCCTCGATCACCGAGTCGCCCACGGGCACGAAGCCCCCGCCGCCGCGCAGGATGGAGATGACCAGCGAGCCGTTGGGCAGGCCCAGGTCCATGACCCGCCGCCCCACTGCGGGCGAGTCGTCCCCCAGCTCGAGCTCGATGATCTCGAGCCGCTCGGTCGGAAGGTCGAGCAGGTGCACGAGGCCGTACTTGGGCACCTCGTGCTCGATCAGCCGCAGGATCAGGTCGGTGGCCGAGACAGCCGGCTTGACCCCCAAGAGCTCGAAGTGCTGCAGGTTGCGAGGGTTGTTGCAGCGAGCCACCACCCTCTCGACCCCGTACTTCTCGCGCGCGACCTGGCAGATCAGGATGTTGTCCTCGTCGTCGCCGGTCACCGCGATCACCAGGTCGGCGCGCTCGATGCCACCCCGTTCGAGCACCCAGAGCTCCGAGCCGTCGCCCGCCTGGATGCGGTGCTCGAGCTCCTCCTCGACCACCTGGTAGCGACGCGAGGAGCTCTCGATCACGAGCACCTCGTTGCCCTTGTCGATCAGCTCCCGGGCGAGGTTCCAGCCCACCTTGCCGGCTCCGACGATCAGGATGTACATCGAGACCGCCGCGGCCTCTCAGCCGCTCACTCCCTCGAAGCGGATCTCACCTCGGACGGCGCCCTCCAGCAGCTCGATTGCGGTCTGGGTCGGGCATACCGTCTGCAGCCCCTGCTGGGCGTACCACCTGGCCCGCGCCGGATCGAGCACGCGCACCACCACCCGCTCCACCTGGAACTGCCGTTGGGCGATCTGGGCGATGATCAGATTGGTGTTGTCGCCATCGGTGGAGGCCACAAAGGCGTCCGCGCGCTCGATGCCGGCCTGCAGCAGAGCGTCGATCTCCAGCGCGGTGCCCTCGGTGAACTGCCCGCCCAGGTCCTCCCAGCTCTGGTCCTGGCCGCGGTTGAGCATGGCGATCGCCGCGGGGTCCTCGTCGAGCACCGAGACGGTGTGGCCGTCAGCGAGCATGGTCTTCGCGACCGCCGACCCCACCCGCCCACTCCCCACGATCAGGACGAACATCAGGGCCGCACTCTACTCAGGCGCGACGGCCTGCGAGATGCTGTCAGGAATGGCGGGTGGCGCGGTGAGGATCACCTTGCAGGGGGCCTTCTCCACCACGTAGCGGGTGGTATCCCCCACGAAGCGCTCGTGCGACCGCGAGCGCCCTCCCAGCAGCGCTCCTCCGCGAGTCCGCGACGGCTCCTCGGCGGCCAGCACGATCGCCTCGACTCCTCTTCGCTTCGCTTCGGAGACGATCGCCGCACCCGCTGTGCGCCCGCGCACCATCGCCGTCGCGACCTCCACTCCTTCGTACTCCTCGCCCACCTCCTTGGCACGGGCCAGCAGGCGCTTGGCCTCAGCCACCCGCTCTGGCGGCACGCGTGCGTCCATGGGCAGCGACATCGGCATCTCGAAGACGTAAAGCGCCTCGAGCATGGCGCCACCCTCCCTCTCGTCGGCCTCGTCGGCGGCCAAGCGCCCGGCGGTGCCCACGATGTCGTCGTCGAGCTCACGGCCGAAGACGGGAACGAGGATGCTCCCGTACTCGGTCTCCTCGTGCTCGAGGAGGGCCTCGGCGGGGATCGTGAAGCGCCTGGTGAGCGACTTGTCCTGCTGCCCCCGGTAGAGGACGTAGAGCACGATTCCCGCGACCATCCAGATCCCACCGGCCACGCGTGCGCCCTCGTGGAGCACCACCACGCTCACCCAGCCCGCGCCCGACAGCAGCGCGCCGAGCACGGCGGGGATCGGCACCGAGCCGCCTCGCACGTGCACCGAGAGCGGGACTCGATAGGCGCTCGGGCGGGCGGGCTCGCGGAAGCGGAGCACGATCACCGACAGGTGGGCGATCGTGAACGCCAGCATGGCCCCGAAGGCGAACAGGCCGGCCAGGAAGCCCACGTCGGCGGGCAGCGTGAGCGCCAGAGCCAACACGGCAGACAAGACGATTGCCACGTAGGGAGTCGAACGCCGGCGGTCCAGTCGCCCGATCACGCTGGGAACCTGGCGGTTGGTGGCCAGGGAGTAGGTGAGCCGCCCGATGCCGAGCATCTGGCTGTTGGCCGCCTGCGCGAGCACGACGGCGGCCGTCGCGCCCACGAAGTAGCGCAACCCGTCCGCGGTCCACCGGGGCTCGAAGGTCGAGACCACCCCCAGCACCGGCATCTCGACGAAGCGCTCGCCGAGCGCGGTGGCGCCGCCGGTCACCGGGACGGCCATGAGCGCCACCACCGCGACGCCTCCGAGCATGAGGAAGACCGCCGCGCCGCTGAGCGCCACGAACCGCCTGAGCCCGCGACGGCCCACCCGCACCTCGCCGGCCAGGCCCGAGGCCGCCTCGATCCCGGTCGCCGCCGCGGCGGCGAGCGTGGTGGCGAAGATCAGGTCCTCCAGACGCGGAGACCGGCCGAGGTCGATCGAGTCGGTGATCAGCCCGAGGTCGGAGACGGTGGCCAACCCCACGGCGATGATCACCCCCACCACAACGATGTTGAGCAGGGTCATCCGCAGCACGTTGCGAAGGCGTTCGGGTGAGATGCCCCGCACGTTGAGGGCCACCACGCCAGCGAGCACCGCCGCGGTGATCACGAGCTCGACCCCTCCGTCGCCGGCCGGCCCCCAGAACGCCGTCAGGTAGTGGGGCACCGCCAGCGCCGCGATGGCCATCACGATCAGGTAGTCCAGGAGGATCGCCCAGCCGGCCACGAAGCTGACCAGTTCGTTGAAGGCGTAGCGGGCGAAGGTCGAGGCTCCGCCGCGTTCGGGGTGCAGCGAGGTGCCCTCGACGTACGTGGCCATCGTGAGCACGAACAGCAGAGCGGCGAGCAGGAAGACGACGGGCGTGAGGCCGAGCGCCTCGCCCGCCACGACGCCGAGCACGAAGTAGATCGACGACCCGACGGCCGAGAGGACCACGGCGAAGAGCGCCGGCTCGCCCAGGCTGCGTGAGAAGCGCGCCTCGGCCTCGGCGCCGCGCGCCAGGCCCTGGCGCATGCGCCCGGCCATCGGCCGGGCGCCGTCGCCGGATGGGCCCTTCACCTCTCGGAGGTGGCGCGCGCGATCCACAGGCGGCCCGCGCCGATCCCCACGAAGCCCAACCCCAGGACCACTCCGAGCACCACGCCTCCCCCCCGGGCCAACGCCCCGACGATCATCGCGAGGCCGAGGACCAGGATCATGGCCGAGAGCAGGCTCGTCGAGAGTGAGTGAGCGCGCTGCACGCGGGAGATCTTAGGGTCGAGCGTCGGCCAGAGCCGCCTCGCGGGCCTCGGCCTGGCCGGGCGTCGAGTCGATGATGACCCGGCAGGGTCGATCGGACAGCACCGTCTCCACGGTGCGGCCGAACAGCGACGACCCCGTCCTCTTGGGGGGGACGATCATCACGATCGCTCGTGCCTGGATCTCGCGGGCCTCCTCGAGCACCCGCCGCCCCGCCTCGCCGGCGCGCACCTTCTCCCAGTGGCCGGTCACGCGCCGCCCTCCCCGCACCCGAGCAGAGTCGATCGTCGCCGCGGCGTGGGACTCCTGCTCGGGCAGCGAAGCGTCGATGGGCGCGTTGGCCGGGACGGTAATGGTCACCAGCACGTGGATTCCCCGCGCCCGCCGTACCGCCAGGCGCGCCGCGGTGTCGACGGCACCGGGCGAGTAGGCGCCGTCCTCGAAGGCCACCAGCACCGACTCGTACTCCACCTCGTGTTCGACGGCTGGCTTGGGCAGCACGACCTTGTGGGTCTCGGCGAGTGGAAGTCCCTGCCGGCGGCGGTAGACCACGTAGAGGGTCAGCCCGATGGCCATCCACACCGTCCCCGCCACCAGCGTCTCCAGGTTGAGGACGATCACCACCACGAAGGCGATCCCGGTGCCGGCGCCGCCGACGAGCGCGAAGAGCGGCAGCTCGCGACCGCGCAGGCGAAGCGTCCCCGGACCCCGCCAGGGGCGCTCCTTGTCGGGCTCCTTGGCGCGGAGCGCGATCACCGCGAGATGAGCCACCGTGAAGGAGAGCATCGCGCCGAAGGCGTAGATCGTCCCCAGGAAGTCGGCCTGGCCGGGGACGATCGTCAGGCAGGCGACAGCCCCGAAGACCAGGATCGCCACATAGGGGGTCCTGAAGCGCGGATGCAGCTTGCGCAACTGCTCGGGCAGCTGGCGGTACTGGCCCATCGAGTAGGTGAGCCGCGACACCCCGATCAAGCCCGCGTTGGTGGCGATGAAGAGGATCGTGGCGGCCAGCACCCCCACATAGATCTCCGCCGGCCCCTGCAGCGCGCCGAGGTCGAGGTTCTCGACCACGCCGAGGATGGGGTCGTCGGCGAAGCCTCCCTCTTCCTTGGACTGCGCGAGCGCGGTCTCGCCGTCTCGGACCGGCATCGCCGACAGCGCCACGGCGGGCAGGAAGGCGTAGATCGCGAACACCGCCACCACCACGCCGGCCATTCCGCGCGGGATGGTCTTGCCGTAGTCGCGAGCCTCCTCGGCCAGGTTGGAGATGGTCTCGATGCCGGTGTAGGCGACCATCCCCACCGGGATGGCGATCAGGAAGTCGCCCACCGTCGGCGAGGTGCCGAAGTCGACGTTCTTCACCAGCGTCTCCGGCGAGAGGACCAGCACGATGCCCACGACGACGAGGAGGACCTGGGTCAGGAAGTCCGCCAGCGCCAGGAACACGTTGAGGCCCGCCGACTCCTTGGCCCCCCTCACGTTGAGCACCACCAGAATCCCCACCACCGCGATCCCGCCCACGATGTCGGCCGGCGACTCTCCCAGCGGCTCCCAGAAGACCCCGAGGTAGTGGGGGACGAAGAACGCCGAGATGGCGACCGTGATGATGTAGTTGAGCATCTGGCCCCAGGCGGCGAAGAACGACCAGAACTCGTTGAAGGCCCGGCGGGCGAACGAGGAGGAGCCGCCCGCCTCGGGATACATCGT
>JALZII010000249.1 GCA_030860365.1 Actinomycetota bacterium | reverse complement strand
GGCTCACCGACGCCCAGGGGCGCACGGTGGACTTCCGCAACTCGATCGTGATCATGACCTCGAACATCGGGGCCAACGAGATCGCCAAGAACACCGGCGTGGGCTTCACCGTCTCCGACGAGACCGGCCTCTCCTACGACGACATGCGCACGCGCATCATGAGCGAGCTCAAGAAGGTCTTCCGGCCCGAGTTCCTCAACCGCATCGACGAGGTCATCGTCTTCCACAAGCTGGCCAAGGCCGAGGTGCGCGAGATCGTGGAGCTGCTGCTCAAGCGCATCCGCGAGTCGTTGGCCGAGCGCGAGCTCTCGCTCAACCTCTCCGACGACGCGGCCGACCTCCTGGTGGAGAAGGGCTGGGATCCGTCCATGGGCGCCCGACCCCTGCGCCGAGCGATTCAGCGCTACATCGAGGACCCGCTTGCCGACGAGGTGCTGGCCCACAACGCCGAGCCGGGCTCGACCGTCGAGGTCGACAAGGCCGACGGCGACGCCGAGGCCATCGACGGGGAGGGCGAGGACCAGGTGAAGATCACGATCGTCAAGCCGCGCGAGCGCGAGGCGGTCGGCGTGGGCGGCGGGGTGCCCGAGGGACCGGAGGACGTCGGTTCGACGGAGGAATCGGCCGAGGGCTCCTCCCCGGGGTCCGGTGACGACCTGCCCGCCGAGCCCGATGTCCTTCCCGACGTGCCGGACGCGCCACCGGCGACCGAAGGCGACTCTCAGAGCTAGGGTCCCGCGCCCGCCCCGCCCCGCCCCGCCCGGGGCGCGGCGGTCCTAGCTATCGCCTCAGGCGCAGCTGCTTCTTCTCGGTGCGGCAGGTGCCTCGGGAGTTGGTCGCTGTCACCCGGATCTCCAGGGCGGTGCCCCGGGTCAGACGCCGCAACTTGCGAGCGATGCTCCGCGTGAACTTGAAGCGCACCCGGCGGCCCGAGCCGCCGGCGGAGGCGCTCGAGCGCACGCGCGACACGATCACGCTGGATGGCGCCGGTGTTGGGGCCGGAGACCGGGCCCTGGAGTGTGAGCACTGCCGAGTCGTACGCGTACCGGTTGATCCCGCGCAGGTAGCGGCGGTCGACCGAAACGGTCTGGATGGCGGGGCCCGGGCTGAGGTCGGTTGTTCCGTTTGCGCCGCCGGGGCGGTCGACCCCGCCGTGCATGAACAAATGGTGACCGAAGCCGGCGGCGAGCCCGCCCGGCGGCTAGGCCGCCACATCGACCGCGCCGGTGACGCGCGCGGCCCAGGCGGCCAGCTTGCCAGCCGCCGGAGCCTCGGACAGCGAGAGCCGCGGAGTCTCGTGGTCGGCCAGCCACGCGGAGACGATGCGTACCTCGTCGACCTCGCCGACAGGAAGGGGCGCCGGCCCGCGCGGCTTTCGCCTCTCGAGGGCGGCCCCGGTGCGCTCGGCCAGCTCGGTGGGCCCGGGAAGCGGCCCCCAGTCGGCCACGCGGCCGTCGACCAGCCAGAAGGCGTCGAAGCGAGCCTTGCCGGGGTGGCGGGCGAGCACGAGCTGGGGCGCGGCGTGCACCGCGCGAAGTACGCCGTCGAGACGAGCGAGCACCCGCTCCAGGCGCTCGGCGCGGCGGCGCAGCGAGGCGGCCCGCTCGTAGCGTCGGGCAGCTGAGGCTTCGCGCATCTGCTCCTCGACGTGGCCGAGCAGTCGCGGCGCGGCGTCGGGCTCCGGACCGGCGAACAGCGCAAGAGCCTTGTCGAGCTGTCCGCGGTAGGCATTGGGGTCGAGATCGCCGAGGCAGGGCGAGAGGCAGCGTCCCATCTGCCCGTAGGCCGAGGGGTGCTCGCGGCGGGGCATCGCCTTGCGGCAGTGGCGCAGGCGAAACAGCGAGGTGAGCTGGTCGGCCAGCTCGCCGGCCGCCTTGCGCCCCTTCAACGGGCCCACGTTCACCGCCCGGCCCGGCGCTGGCTCGCTGTCGACCTCCAGGACCGGATAGGGCACTTCGAGGCGGCAGCGCAGGTACACGTAGCCGTCGGTTCGCTTGAGCTTGCGATTGCCCTGCGGCTGCCACTGCTTGATCAGCCGGTTCTCCAGCACCAGCGCGCCCAGCTCGGAGTTGGTGGGGCGGTAGTCCACGATCTCCGCCTTCTCGGTCCAGCCGGCGGGCGCACAGAAGTGAGAGCGCGCGCGGGAGCGAAGCGAGACCGACTTGCCCACGTAGAGCGGGCGGCCACGCTCGTCACGGAAGACGTAGACGCCCGGGTCGTCGGGCAGCTTGGACAGATCTGGGCGCTCCTCCGGCGAGCGCCGGCGCGCCTCCTGCTCCGCGCGGGGGCGCGCCCGCCGCCTGGGAGCGAGCAGCTCGAGGGCGTCGCCGACGCTGGGAGCGTTGGCGCACAGCTTGGGAAACAGCGCGCAGAACACGCGCGCGCAGGTGAGGGCGTCGGGCAGCGCTCTGTGCACCTCGTCCACCTCGATGCCCAGTGCCTCCGCCAGCGGGGCGAGCCCCCGGCGGCGCACGAGCGGTGCAAGACGGCGGGCCGTGGCGACCGTGCACAGCACGGGCGGCTTGGGCCAGTCGAGGCCCTCCCGCTCGAAGGCCTCGCGCAGCACCCGGGTGTCGAAGCGCGCGTTGTGGGCCACCAGCACGCGCCCGCGCAGGCGCTCCGCCAGCTCGGGGAGGACCTCTGCCGGCGCCGGCGCCGCATCGACCATCCCCTGGGTGATGCCGGTGAAGCGCTCGATCCCCCGCGACAGGGGTCGCTCGGTGCGAGCCAGCGACTCCCAGGTCTCGTGCAGCTCGCCGCCGCCCACCAGCACCGCGCCGACCTCGGTCAGCTCGCACAGGCCGCCGCCGAGCCCGTTGGTCTCGGTGTCCACGGCGAGGAACTCGGCCTCGGCCAGGGGCTGGTCGCGCAGCGTCACGGGGGCGCAATGGCAGAGCACGCGCCGGACGGATCGAGACGGCGCTTGCGCGGAGGTCAGCGCCGCAGGGTGATCCTGTGCTTCACGGTGCGGACGTTGAACGCCGCATCGGTCACCTTGAAGCGCAGGGCCACGCGGACCTTCTTGACCTTGGCCAGCCGGCGCCGTGCGCGACGGCTCAGCTTGAACGTGAACGCTCGTGAGCTCGCCTTCGGCATCGCGCTGAAGGCGCGGCTGATGGTCCTGTGCCGGCCGGTGAGGCCGATCGGGCGCCCGGTTCGGGCGATCGACGCCGCCCGCAGCGGCGATGCGGCATGCCTCCGAGCACCCCAAGCGCACGCGCAGGCCGCGGCGTAGGGCGCGCCTGAGGCTGCGAGGCACCGGGAAGAGGTGGGTCGAGGGTCGCGTGGTGTCCCTGGCCGCGCCCGCCGGGGCCGGGAAGATCAGCGCGTATCCGGTTTGCTGTCGCTTGCCAGGCCGGGGTCGGTGACCCGCAGCCCCACCGTTTGGACGCTCGTCGTGAAGAAAGCGAACCCGATGGCCGACTCCGTGCCTGGTGGGAGTCTCGAAGCTGCCATTGGCGTCAAGGTCCCACGAGTACTGAAGAGGCTGCCCCTCCGGATCTGTGGAGCGGGAGCCGTTGAACTCGATGACCTTGCCGACGAAGGCCCGCTGGGGGTTTACGTAGACCCGGGCGGTGGGCCGTTGGTTGTCATCGTCGACGATGGTCCCGGTGCCCTCGGCGTTGGCGAGGAGCGAGCCGGCCTTCAGCTTGAACGTCTCGTTACGCTCGACATCGGCGTCGCCGTTGACGGTCACCGTGACGGGTATGGTCTCGCCGGGGTTGAGGGGTCACGACCGGCCCCGGCGCGGGCGCGCTCGCGTAGTCGCCGGGCGCGGCCGCGGTGACGGCCTGTGTCGAGAGGGTCACAATGGTCAGCGGGGGGCGCTGCTAGCGAGGGTCACCTCGAAGACAGCGTCGGTTGTGCCCGAGTTGCCCTCGGTGACGGTGGCGTCGCTCACCGACAGGTCCGCGGCTTGTGCGGCCGTTGGTGAGGAGAGGGCGCAGGCTAGGACCAGCGCGAGCATGAAGGGGCGAAGGAGGCTCATCGGACGGCGCAAAGCCAGCGTAAGCCATGAACACGGCCTGCTCGTGCCGGTCGCGGGGGCGAAGCCGTCCCTGGCTCGGCTTAGCCTGAGCGGATGCCTCCGTCGAGCCGACACGTGTGCACCGCCTGCGGGCATGAGAGCCCGAAGTGGCACGGCCGCTGCCCCGGATGTGGGGAATGGAACTCGATCGTCGAGGAGGTCCGCCCCGCGAAGTCCGCGGGGGGCGGCGGCGCCCGGGGACGGGGGGTCGGTGCTCTGCGCCCGGTCGCCCTGGCCGACGTCCAGGCCCCCGAGGTCGACCGGCTGAAGACGGGGATCGGGGAGCTCGACCGCGTGTTGGGGGGCGGGCTGGTGCCCGGATCGGTGGTGCTGCTCGGCGGCGCTCCCGGGATAGGCAAGTCCACCATCACCGCCGGCGCGCTGGGCAATCTGGCCGCGGCCGGCCGGCGCGTCCTGTACGTCTCGGGCGAGGAGTCGGCGGCGCAGGTCCGCCTCAGGGCCCAGCGCCTCGGCCCACACGCGCTGCAGGTGCCGATCGTCGCCGAGACCGACCTCGACACCGTGGTCGCCACGGTGGAGGCCGAGCGGCCGGAGGTCTGCGTGGTCGACTCGGTGCAGGTGCTCAACGACGCCGGGCTCACCGGTGCGCCGGGCTCGGTGGGCCAGGTGCGCGAGGTGGCCGGCCGCCTGGCGCGCGTCGCCAAGGGCGGCGGCCCCGCCGTGATCCTCGTGGGCCATGTGACCAAGGAGGGCTCCCTGGCTGGTCCGAGGGTGCTCGAGCACCTCGTGGACTGCGTGTTGAGCTTCGAAGGCGAGCGGGAGCGCACCTACCGCACCCTCCGCGCTCTGAAGAACCGCTTCGGCTCCACCAGCGAGGCCGGCGTCTTCGAGATGCGCAAGCAGGGCCTGGTCGAGGTGGCCGACGCCTCCGAGCGCTTCGTCGCCGACGCCACCCGCGCTCCGGGCTCGGTGGTGCTGTGCTCGATGGAGGGCTCGCGCCCGCTGTTGGTGGAGGTACAGGCGCTGGTGGCCCCCAGCGAGCTGGTGCCTCCGCGAAGGGTGGCCAACGGCGTGGATCGCAACCGCCTCGCGCTGGTGCTCGCCGTGCTCTCGCGACACGGCGGCCCGAGCCTCGGCTCGAGCGACGTCTTCGTGTCGGTGGCCGGCGGGGTGAGGGTGGACGAGCCTGGAGCCGACCTCGCTATCGCGCTGGCGCTCGCCAGCGCTGCGAAGGGCCTGCCCCTGGGCGACGGCCCCCGGCCCCTAGCGGAGGAGCGCAGGCCGAGCGATGGTCGGCCGAGCACCGCACGCTCTGGTGGTTCTACGGAGGAGCGCAGGCCGAGCGATGGTCTCCCGAGCACCGCACGCTCGAAGGCAGTCGGGGCGTTTGGCGAGCTCGGCTTGACGGGGGAGCTGCGGCACGCCGCCCACCCCGACCGGCGGTTGGCAGAGGCGGCGAAGTTCGGGCTCGAGCCGGTGCTGCATCCGGGACCGCGCCTCGCGGACCTGCGCGGCGCGCTCAGGGCTGCCTTTGCGGCACAAGCCCGCTCCGAACGGGCCGCCTAGCCGAAAACCCGCGCTGGCAGCGGGAATTGGCGTACTATGTATCGGTGCCGTACGCCGGTGATGACGTGGCCGAGCTGGAAGCCAGGCAAGAGCCTCGCCTGGTGAGAGCCCTCGAGATGATCGCGCCCGGGACCGCGGTTCGCGAGGGCGTGGACAACATCGTCCAGGCCCGCACCGGCGGGCTGATCTGCATCGGGGAGTCCGAGGAGCTTTCCTTTCTCTTCTCGGGCGGCATCAAGCTGGACATCGACTACACGCCGGCCCTGCTCTTCCAGCTGGCGAAGATGGACGGGGCGATCATCCTCTCTGCTCCGGGCACGAAGATCCTCTGGGCCAACGTCCAGCTCATGCCGGACCCGACGATCCTCTCGCTGGAGACCGGCACCCGGCACCGCACCGCCGAGCGCGTTTCCAAGCAGACCGAGGCGCTGGTGATCGCCGTCTCTCAGTCGCGAAGCGTGGTCTCGCTCTACCTCGACGGCGCCAAGTACATCCTCGAAGACATCCCCGTGGTGCTGGCCAAGGCCAACCAGGCACTGGCCACGCTCGACAAGTATCGGTCGCGCTTGGACCAGGTCTCCACCCGGCTCACCGCGCTCGAGTTCGAGGGCGGCGTCACCCTGCACGACGTGCTGACGGTCCTCCAGCGCTTCGAGCTCGTTACGCGCATGGCCGTCGAGATCGAGCGCTACATCGTCGAGCTCGGAGCCGAGGGACGGCTCATCGAGATGCAGCTCGAGGAGACGATGGTGGGTGTCGCCGCCGACAAGTCCGCGCTGGTGCGTGACTACGTCGCCGAGCCCTCCGAGGAGGGCTTCCTGGCCGTGATCGACGCTCTGGCCCGCATGCCGCACCAGGACCTGCTCGACTTCGGCCGGCTGTCCGAGATGCTCGGCTACGACCGAAAGCTCAACACCCTCG
>JALZII010000248.1 GCA_030860365.1 Actinomycetota bacterium | reverse complement strand
CGCCCGCGCACGCGCGAGGACTACCAGTGGGCGCTCACGCACCACCTGCTCCCGTTCTTCGCCAAGCACCGGCTCTCGCAGATCACGATTGAGGAGGTGGACCGCTACCGCGCCCACAAGCTGCGCGAGGGCGCCCTGGCGGCGAACACGTTGAATAAGACGATCACCCGGCTCGCCCAGGTGCTCGAGGTGGCGGTGGAGTACGGCTACCTCAGCGCCAACCCGGCTCGCGGCCGGCGCCGGCGGGCGAAGGCCACAACGCCTCAGCGCTCGTGGCTGGAGCCAGAGCAGGTGCAACCGCTCCTCGACGGCGCCTCGATCCGCGGCCAGCGGGGAGGCAAGACGACGCCGGCTCCACGTATGAGGGCGTTCGTGGCCACGGCCGTGTGTTCGGGGCTGCGGGTGAGCGAGCTGCTCGCGTTGCGCTGGCGCGACGTGGACCTCGCTACCGGCCGGATCGCCGTCCGGTCGTCAAAGACGGACGCCGGCCAGCGCACGATCGACGTATGGCCCGAGTTGCGCGACGAGCTGCTCGCGTGGAAGGCGCGGGCCCCGCACGCCGGCCAGGCCGACTACGTGTTCGCCACGTCCACCGGCCAGCCGGATAGCCGCGCGAACGTGGCGCGGGCGCTGCGCCGTGCCGTGGAGCGCGCTAACGAGCTGCTCGAGGGCGACGTGGCGCCCCTGCCCGACGTGACTCCTCATTCGCTGCGCAGGACGTTCGCGTCGCTGCTCTACGAGCGCGGGGAGGACCCCGTGTACGTCATGGACCAGATGGGCCACAGCGACCCCAAGCTCGCGCTGCGCATCTACACGAAGGTGGTAGCGCGCAAGCGCCGCCGCGGCGCCGGCGATCGCCTGGTGGGCGTGCTCGACGGCGTTCAATGGGCACAAACGGGCACAACTTCGGCCCCGAGCCCCGGCCCCGAAGACCTTCTACGTGGCCCCGAGAACGACGAAACCCGCTCTGGGAGCGGGTTTCAGGGAGTGGGCCGTGCTGGGCTCGAACCAGCGACCTCCAGCTTGTCGAGCTGGCGCTCTCCCGACTGAGCTAACGGCCCGGGGGCGGCCGAGGATACAACCTGCTCCGCGCCAGGACCCGCGCACGGGATGGGACTGGAGGCGAGCTTTACCCGGCGGACTGGTAGCTTCGCCGCTCGTGCCGCGCGGCCCCCTTCGCTCGCAGGACCGGGAGTTCTTCAACCTGTTCGTGGAGGCGGGATCGAACATCGTGCGTTCGGCCGATCTGCTGGACGAGCTCATGCGCGGCTGGCCTGACTCAAAGGACCTGGCCCGCGAGATCCTGCTCTGCGAGCACGAGGGCGACCGGATCACCCACGACGTCATCCACCGCCTGAACACCACCTCCGCTCCGCCACTGGACCGCGAGGACATGTTCTCGCTGGCGGGGTCGCTCGACGACGTGGTCGACCTGATCGAGGAGGGCGCCGACTTCATGGTCCTCTACCGCATCGAGGCGCCGATGGAACAGGCGCTGCAGCTCACCGACATTCTCAAGGACGCCTGCGCGCAGATGGCCCAGGCGCTCGAGAAGCTGCGCGACCGCGGTGACCTGACGCCCTGCTTCGTAGAGGTCAACCGGCTGGAGAACGAGGGCGACCGGGTCAGCCGGGAGGCGCTGGCCTCGCTGTTCGACGGCGGGATCGACCCGGTTCAGATCATCCGCTGGAAGGACATCTTCGATCGCCTCGAAGACGCGATCGACGCCTGCGAGCGCGCCACGCACATCCTCGAAGGGGTCGTGGTCAAAGGGCTCTGAGGAGGCGCTCGAGGTCCTCGTCGCCGGTCCACGCCCCCACCGACGCCCGCACGTAGGGCCGGCCCGGGAGGTGGCGGACCACGACCCCCGCGTCGGCCAGCCGCCGGGAGGTGGCCTCGGGGTCGTCCTCCTCCCACGAGACCAGGGTCGAGCGCCCGCGCGGAGCCACCCTGCGGCCCGCCTCGGCCAGCTGTGCGGCCAGCTCCTCGGCACGGTCGGCGGCGGCAGTCAGGACGTCGTCGAAGCCCGCCGCCTCGAGCACGTCGATCGCGGCGGCTGCCCAGGCGCTGTGCTCGAAGGGCAGCAGGCCGAGGTCGAGGCGGTCGGTCTGCTCGCGCAGCTCGAGGTCCAGCGGGCGTTCGGGGGCCGCGAGGGTGAGGTAGCCGGGCCAGGCGGGATGGAGGTCGGCCAGGCGCTCGGAGCTCACGTAGAGGTAGCCGGTGCCGTTGGGCCCGCAGAGCCATTTCTGGCCCGACGCGGCGTAGAAGTCGCAGCCCAGCTCGGCCACGTCCGTGCGCACGGCGCCCAAGCCCTGCGCGCCGTCGAGCAGCACGGGAGCCCCCGCCGCCGCCAGCGCCGGGGCGTCGACCAGCCGGCCGGTGATCCATGAGACGTGGGAGCAGGCCACCAGGGTGGTGTCGGGGCTGACCGCGCCGGCAAGCTCGGCGAACGGTGCCTCGCGCAGGGCAAAGCCGCGGCGCCGTGCTCCCAGCGCGAGGGGCACGAGCAGGCCGGGGTGCTCCTCGTCGCTGGTGAGCACCTCGTCGCCCGAGCCGAGGTCGAGGCCCGAGAGCACGCTGTTGACGCCGTCCGTGGTGGACCCCGTCAGCGCCACCTCGGGGGCGCCGCAGCCGAGCAGGCCGGCGATGCGCTCGCGGAGGGTGCGCGCGGCGGGGATGAGCGTCTCCTCGAAGAAGGCCGAGCCGCCGCGACCTCGCGCGGTCTGCACGTGCAGCGCCTCCGCGGCGGCGTTCTGGGCGCGCAGGGGGACCGGGCCGTTGGTGCCCGCGTTGAGGTAGGCCAGCTCGTCGAGGACGGGGAACTCGGAGCGCAGGGCGGTGGCGTCGATCGGTGGAGCATGCCATGGGGCGCCGGATGTCCCTTACCTTGAGCGGGTGACAGTCCACCTTCCAGACGGCACCCCCCTCGAGCTGGCGGACGGCGCCGGCGGCGCCGACGCGGCGAGTGCGATCGGCGCCGGCCTGGCCCGGGCCGCGCTGGGGGTCAAGGTCAACGGCGAGCTGCGTGACCTCTCGGTCGCGCTCTCCGACGGCGACCGCATCGAGATCGTCACCGCCGGCGACGACGACGGCCTCTGGCTGATCCGCCACGACGCCGCCCACGTCATGGCCACTGCGGTGACCGAGCTGTGGCCGGGCACCAAGGTATCGATCGGCCCCCCGATCGAGGACGGCTTCTACTACGACTTCGACTTCCCCGAGGGCACCCGGCTCTCCGAAGACGACCTGCCGCGCATCGAGGACAAGATGCGCGAGCACATCAAGGCCGACGAGCCCTTCGAGCGCAGCGAGCTCTCCACCGGCGAGGCGATCGACTACTTCGCGCGTGCGGGGGAGGACTACAAAGTCGAGCTGATCGAGGACCTGATCAAAGACCAGGGCGTCGACGAGGTCTCCCTCTACCGCAACGGCCCCTTCCTCGACCTCTGTCGGGGACCCCACGCGCCCTCCACCAAGCGCGTCAAGGCGTTCAGGCTCACCGGCGTGGCCGGCGCCTACTGGCGCGGCGACTCGAGCAGGCCCATGCTCACGCGCGTCTACGGCACGGCCTTCGGGTCCAAGGACGACCTCGAGCAGCACCTGCAGCGACTGGAGGAGGCCCGCGCCCGCGACCACCGAAGGCTCGGCCGCGAGCTGGGGCTGTTCATGTTCTCCGAGCTCTCGCCCGGCTCGCCGTTCTGGCAGCCCGCGGGCGTACACCTGTGGAACGAGCTGACCGACCTGTGGCGCAGCGAGAACGCTCGGCGCGGCTACACGGAGGTGCGCACGCCGATCCTCTACGACGTCGAGCTGTGGAAGCAGTCGGGCCATTGGCACGTCTACCGCGACCACATGTACTTCACCGACGTGGAGGAGCGACCCATGGGCCTCAAGCCGATGAACTGCCCCGCTCACGTGCAGCTCTACAAGTCACAGCTGCGCTCCTACCGCGACCTCCCGATCCGCATGGCCGAGCAGGGGCTGGTCCACCGCCACGAGCCAAGCGGAACGCTGCACGGGCTGCTGCGCGTGCGCCACATCACCCAGGACGACGCCCACGTCTTCTGCACCGAGGACCAGCTGGAGGAGGAGATCGTCCGCTGCCTGGACTTCGGCTTTTTCATGTACGACCTGTTCGCCTTCCAGCCCCGGCTCGAGCTCTCCACGCGGCCGCAGAAGCGGGTCGGCACCGACGACATGTGGGACCGCGCCGAGGCGGTGCTGGAGACCGCCCTTCGCAACCGTGGGCTCGAGTACGACCTCAACGAGGGCGACGGCGCCTTCTACGGCCCGAAGATCGATCTGCACATGACCGACTCGATCGGGCGCTCGTGGCAGCTGGGGACCGTGCAGCTCGACTACTACATGCCCGAGCGCTTCGAGCTCGCCTACACGGGCGCCGACAACGCCGAGCACCGCCCCGTGATGATCCACCGGGCACTCATGGGCTCCTTCGAGCGCTTCATCGGCATCCTCATCGAGCACTACGCGGGGGAGTTCCCGCTGTGGCTGGCGCCCGTCCAGGCGGTCGTCCTGCCGATCGCCGACCGGCACGTCGAGTACGCCCAAGAGGTAGTCGATCAGCTCGACGGCCTGCGCGCGGAGGTCGACCGGCGCACCGAGTCGGTGGGCAGGAAGATCCGTGAGGCGGAGCTGCGCAAGGTGCCCTACATGCTGGTGGTGGGCGACGAGGAGGCCGGCTCCGGCACAGCCGCCGTGCGGCGCCACCGCGAAGGCGACGAGGGAAGCGTGGCCGTGGGCGACTTCGCTGCCCGGGCGCGCGCCGAGATCGACGCGCGCCGCTGAGGGGGAGACCGTGGTGTCTCCGCGGACCGCCGCTATACTCGTCGCCAGATGAAGGGCACCCACAGCTTGCGCCGCTCCTGACGCGCCCGTGCCCTCGACCGCTTCTCCCGTCCTCACCGCCTTTGCCGTCTAGCCAGAGTCTCGCTTAGTGCCGATCCCGCGCAGGTTCGATCGGCGCCCGCCCGAGCGCGACGAGACCCGCATCAACGACCGCATCCGCGTGCCGCAGGTCCGGCTGATCGGCGAAGACGGGAACCAGGTCGGTGTGGTGCCCACCGAGCAGGCGCTCAGCTACGCCCAGGAGCGCGACCTCGACCTGGTCGAGGTCGCTGCCGAGGCGCGCCCGCCCGTCTGCCGCGTGCTCGACTACTCGAAGTACAAGTACGAGCAGGAGCAGAAGGCAAAGCAGGCCCGCCGCCACCAAAAGCAGGTCAACGTCCGCGAGATCAAGCTGCGGCCCAAGATCGCGGACAACGACTACGAGACCAAGAAGAACCACGTGACCCGCTTTCTCAACGGCGACGACCGCGTGAAGGTCACGATCATGTTCCGCGGGCGCGAGCAGACGCACCCCGAGCGCGGCGAGCGGCTGCTGATGCGCCTGGCCGACGACGTGGCCGACATCGGGACGATCGAGCAGCGCCCCCAGCAGGACGGGCGCAACATGACCATGCTGCTGTCGCCCACCAAGAAGCACACGGAGGACGAGTCCTCCGACGGCGCCAGCTAACCTCTACCGGTTCATGCCCAAGATGAAGTCCCACTCGGGCGCCAAGAAGCGCTTCAGGCAGACCGGCGGCGGCAAGGTGCGCGGCCGGCACGCCTTCACGAGCCACAACCTCCAGACCAAGCGTCCGAAGCGCAAGCGCCGGCTGGCGCGACCGCTGGAGGTGGAGGGCAGTGACGCTCAGCGAATCAAGAGGCTGATGGGCAAGTGAGCCGGGTCAAGCGCTCAGTTCAAGCGCGCAAGAAGCGCCGAGCCACGCTCGAGCGGGCCAAGGGCTACCGCGGCCAGTCCCACTCGTCCTACAAGCGGGCCAAGGAGGCCGTGCTCAAGGCCGAGGGCTACGCGTACCGTGACCGCCGCAACCGCAAGCGCGACTTTCGCCGCCTGTGGATCCAGCGCATCAACGCGGCCGCCCGCCAGGAGGGCATGACCTATGGGACGTTCATGCACGGGCTGAAGAGCGCCGGCGTCGAGCTCGACCGCAAGGTGCTGGCCGACATCGCCGTCCGCGACCCCCAGACCTTTCGACGTTTTGCCGAGCGCGCCCGGGAGGCTGCGGCTGCCTGAACGAACAGGCCACCGCAGGACCGACCGGGGCGCCCAGCGAGGCGCCCTTTTTTCGTTCTGAGGCCCATGATCTCCCACCCACCCGCACCGAGTTAGTCCTTGATTTCGTCCCCCGACAACCAACACCTCAAGACCATCCGCAAGCTGGCCGACCGCCGCTGGCGCGAGAAGCTCGACCTGTTCACGGCCGAGGGCGAGGACCTCGTCGAGGCGGCCGAGGCGGCGGGATGGGAGCCCGAGGTTCTCCTTGTGTCCGGCGAGGACGTGGACCCGCCGCTGCTCGATGAGGTCAGCTCCCTCGGCTCGGGCACGCGCGTGGTGGGGGTCTACCGGCGCCGCTTCTCAGAGCCCGGAGGCGAGGTCTCGCTCTACCTGAACGGGGTCCACGACCCGGGCAACGTGGGCACGGTCATCCGCACCGCCCATGCGCTGTGCGACGGCCCGGTCGTGCTCGGTCCTGGGTGCGCCGATCCCTTCTCGCCGAAGGCGGTGCGGGGAAGCATGGGCTCACTCTTCGCCCGTCCGCCCGCTCGGGCGGGCTTCGACGAGCTGGCCGGCACCCGGGTGGCGCTCTACGCCCGGGCTCCGGAGCCGCTCGGCGAGGTGCCCCGGCCGGCCGTGCTGTGCCTGGGGGGAGAGCGCGAGGGCCTGCCCGGTGACCTGCTCGCAGGGGCGGAGGTCAGCGCGCGAATCCCTTTGCGCGAGGACGGTGCGGAGTCGCTGAACGTGGCCGCCGCCGCGGCAATCGGCCTGTACGAGCTCCAGACGTGCGGCGGTCGCCCGACCAGCGATCGGGGTGCGCTGCACCCTAGGATGGCCGACGGTGCCTGACCTGCCAGCTCGCCTCGAGGAGATCCGCGCCGAGGCCGAGGCGGCGATCGCCGATGTCGAGACGGCCGCGGGGTTGGAGGAGCTGCGGGTGCGCTACACGGGCCGCCGCGCCGAGCTGACTCAGGCTCTGCGCTCGATCGGCGAGCTGGCGCCCGAGCAGCGCGGCCCGGTGGGCCAGGCGGCCAACGTCGTCAAGCAGGCCTTGGAGGCGAGGTTGACCGAACGCGCCGAGGCGCTGGAGGCCCGCGAGCTCGAGCGCGGGCTGGTCGAGGAGACGGTGGACGTGACGCTGCCCGGCGATCCGCCCCGTCCCGCCGGCCACCTGCACCTGGTCACCCTGACCCGGCGCGAGATGGAGGACATCTTCGTGGGCCTCGGCTTCCGGGTGATCGAGGGCCCCGAGGTCGAGTTCGACTACTACAACTTCACCGCGCTCAACCACCCGCCAGACCACCCGGCGCGGATGCTCCAGGACACCTTCTACATCTCGGACGAGGTACTCCTGCGCACGCACACCTCGCCGATGCAGGTCCGCTCGATGGAGGCTCAGGAGCCGCCGATCTACATCGTGGTCCCCGGGCGGGTCTACCGGCGCGACTCCGACGCCACGCACACGCCGATGTTCCACCAGCTCGAGGGCCTGGCCGTGGACGAGGACATCACGCTGGCCGACCTCCGGGGGGTGCTGCTCGCCTTCGCGCGGGCGATGTTCGGTCCCGAGCGCGAAGTGCGCCTGCGCTCGGGCTACTTCCCGTTCACCGAGCCCAGCGTGGAGGTCGACGTCTCCTGCTTTGCCTGCAACGCCAAGGGCTGGCTGCCCGACGGCTCGCGCTGCCCGCTGTGCAGGGGCACGGCCTGGATCGAGATCCTCGGCGCGGGCATGGTGGACCCCAACGTGCTGGGCTTCGTGGCCGACAACGGGTACGACCCCGAGCGCGTGCAGGGCTTCGCCTTCGGCATGGGGATCGACCGCATCGCGATGCTCAAGCACGGCGTCCCCGACCTGCGGATGCTGTTCGAGAACGACCTGCGCCTGCTGGAGCAGTTCGGCTCATGAGGGTGCCGCTTGCATGGCTGCGCTCGTACTGCGATCCCGGCCTTTCGACCGGCGAGCTGGCCGACCTGATCACGGCGGCCGGCCTCGAGGTCGCGCGGATCGACCGGGTGGGAGTGGGCGATCCTGCAGGCTTTGTCGTGGGGCGGGTGCTGGACGCCCAGAAGCATCCCGACGCCGATCGCCTCAGCGTCTGCCGCGTGGACGACGGCTCGGCTGAGCCGCGAACGATCGTCTGCGGCGCGCCCAACGTGGTCGGGGGCCAGACCGTGGCGGTGGCGCGGCCCGGGGCGGCGATGCCCGACGGCACCGAGCTGGGCGAGGCCGAGCTGCGCGGAGTGCGCTCCAGCGGGATGATCCTGGCCGAGGACGAGCTGGGCATCGGCCCCGACCACGCCGGGACGATGGTGCTCTCGCCGGAGCTGACTCCCGGGGCGCGTCTTGGCGACCACCTCCCGATCCACGACGAAGTCCTCGAGCTCGAGGTCAACCCCAACCGCCCGGACGCGCTGGGGGTCTACGGCGTGGCTCGCGACGTCCACGCGCTCACCGGGGCCCCGCTCGCCGATGACCCCACCACCTTCGACGCCGAGCCCGGAGACGCTTCCACGGAGGGCGTGAGCGTCGAGATCGCCGACCCGGAGATCTGCCTGCGCTTCACCGCGCGGGTGTTCGACGGCGTGGCGGTGGGCGGGTCGCCGCCGTGGCTCAAGCAGCGCCTGACGGCGGCGGGTCAGCGGCCCATCTCCAACGTGGTCGACATCACCAACTACGTGATGCTCGCCACCGGCCAGCCGCTGCACGCCTTCGACCTCGACCGGGTGCGCGGCGGGGTGATCGTCGTGCGCCGGGCAAAGCCGGGGGAGAAGATGGTCACGCTCGACGGCACCGAGCGCGCCTTCGACCCCGATACGGCAGTGGTGTGCGACGCCGAGGGGCCGAGTGGCGTCGCCGGGATCATGGGCGGGCAGGTGTCCGAGGTCGGCACCGAGACCACGAGAGTGCTGATGGAGGCGGCCACCTGGGTGGGCTCGAACATCCTGCGCACCTCGAAGCGGCTGCCGCTTCGCACCGAGGCGTCGGGGCGCTTCGAGAAGCAGCTGCACCCCGAACAGGCGCTCTCGGCTCAGCGCCTGGCCGCGCGGCTGATGGTGGAGCTGTGCGGCGCGCGGATGGCGCCGGAGACGCTCGACGAGTATCCGCACCCTGCCGGGGCGCGGAAGGTGACGCTGCGCTCCGCGCGCCTGGCGCGCCTGCTGGGTCAGTGGATCGAGCCCGAGGAGTCCGCGGAGATCCTCGGCCGGCTCGGCTTCGAGCCCGAGGGCGAGGCGGCGCAGGAGCGCAGGCCGGGCGCCGGCCGGCCGAGCAC
>JALZII010000212.1 GCA_030860365.1 Actinomycetota bacterium | reverse complement strand
ACCCTCAAGCGCACGGTGTCCGAGTTCCAGGAGGACAACATCACCGACTGGGCTGCGGCGCTGACCTACTACGGCCTGCTCGCGCTCTTCCCCGCCCTGATTGCGCTGGTTTCGATCGTCGGACTGGTGATGGATCCCCAGACCCTGACCGATGCGCTCACCGACGTGATCGGCAGGCTGGGCCCCGCCTCGGCGGTGGACACGTTCCGCAAGCCGATCGACAGCATCGCCGACTCGGACCGCGCGGGCCTCGTGCTGCTGCTCGGCGGGGTGGCCGGGGCGCTGTTCTCCGCCTCGGGCTACATCGGCGCCTTCGCGCGCGCCTCGAACGACATCTACGAGACACGCGAGGGTCGGCCCGTGTACAAGCTGCGGCCGCTGCAGATGCTGATCGCCCTGGGGATGGTCCTCATGCTCGCGCTGGTGCTCATGGCGCTCGTCCTCACCGGTCCCGTAGCGCGAGCCGTCGGGGACGCCGTGGGCCTCGGCGACACCGCGGTGACTGCCTGGAACATCGGCAAGTGGCCGGTGCTGCTCTTGGTGGTGATGCTGATGATCGCGATCCTCTACTACACCGCCCCGAACGCGAAGCTGCCGAGGTTTCAGTGGGTCTCACCGGGCAGCGTCGTCGCGGTGGCCGCCTGGATCATCGCCTCGGCCCTGTTCGCCCTCTACGTGTCGAACTTCGGCTCCTACAACAAGACCTACGGCACGCTCGGTGGCGTCGTGACACTGCTGGTGTGGATGTGGGTCACCAACATCGCGGTGCTCTTCGGGGCGGAGCTGAACTCCGAGCTGGAGCGAAGCCGCGAGCTCGACGCGGGAACCCCCGGCGCCGAGACCGAGCTGCAGCTCCCCCCGCGCGAGCCTCCCGCCGACGACCAGCAGCCGCAGACCGCGTAAGCGTTTCCCCCCGGCCGCATGGGGTAAGCCGGCGCTCGTGGCCCGCAATGAGCGCTATCTGCCGGTCTCACCCGGCTCGGTGTTCGAGGTGCTGGCCGACGCCCGGCAGTACGGCTACGTCGTCGCCGGCTCGAAGGAGATCCGGGACAGCGACCCTCGCTGGCCCCGCAAGGGGGCGAAGTTCCAACACACCGTGGGTTACGGACTGCTCACCGTCGAGGACACGACCCACGTGGTCGGGGTGGATCCGCCCCAGATGCTCCGGGTGGTCGCGAGCGCGAAGCTGCTCGGCACGGCGGAGGTCACGTTCGAGCTCGAGGCCGAAGACGGCGGCACACGGGTGACAATGGTCGAGGACCCGGTGGTGCCGAAGGTCTTCTGGCCCCTCACCCTCCCCGTGCACGTCTTCACGCGCCTGCGCAACAGGGAGACACTGCGCCGTCTCGCCGAGGTCGCCGAGGCATCGCCCGCCCAGCGCGGGCGCATAGCTCGCCGGGAGGGGTCGGCCTGACAGCTTCCGCCCTCGAGGGCCCCGGTTAACCGGCGGCGTTCACCGCGGGAGGCCCTTCGGCCCCCTCGATGCCGGTTCTGCGGGCCGGATGGGCTCGCGTCTCCACGAAGAGTCGGCGTGGCGCGCAAGCGAGCTCGCTCGCTGCGAGGGCAGCGGTCGATCGGGCGCTTCGCGTGTCGTCAGCCGCCGCGCGCCCGCGCCGTCTCGCGCGTGCTGTGGCGCTGCAGGGCGTCGACCAGCTCATCCTTGTTCATCTTCGAGCGACCCTCGATCCCGGTCTCGCGGGCAGCGTCCATCAACTCTTCCTTGCGCTTGTTGGCATTCACGCCGCCCTTGGTCTCGTCGCGGCCCTCGCGCGCGGCCCGGCCGGTGTTCTCGTCCTGGGCGTCGGAGGGTCCCTGCTCGTCCTTCAGCTCCCAGCGGTCGCCCTTCTTCTCGGCCACGTGCTTGACCGAGGACCAGGCCGCGCGGTGGGCCCGCTCCTCTGAGTCGTAGGTCTCGTGGGCGCTGTCGAGCGTCTTCTCGTAGGTGCGCTGCACCTTCTTGGGCGAGCGCTCGAGCGTGCCCGGCAGGTCTTCGTCCTTGGCGGGTACGCCTATCGCCTCAGGTCTTGCGCGCCCGGCCCCGCGAGGAGGAGCCCCGCGTGGAGGACTTGCTCGAAGACGACGAGCGGCTGCGCGAGGACGAAGAGCTGCGACGCCGCGTGGTGGCACGCTGGTCGGAAGGGATCTCCTGCCTCACGACCTCCTTGGTGAGCACCGGGATCTGCTTCTCCAAAAAGCTCGCCATCCGCTCCTCCTCGCGGCGGTACTGCCGAGCGAGCTTGACGGTGTCCTTGTCGCCCACCTGCTCGGCCAGCGTCTCGATCGCGACGTAGTTGGCGATCTCCTGGTGCTCGTCGTGGTACTCGGTCTTGGCGTTGTGGAGCATCTTGTCGGCCTCACCGGTGCCGCGAGCCATGTGGAGCGGCCCCATGGCGGCCGCGGCGGCCTTCGAGGCCACCGACGCGACGGTGGTCGCCGCTTCGGCCACCACGTCCGGGGCGCCCTCCGGCAACCCGGGCATCCGGACGGCCTTGCCGCCGAGCTGCTTGATCCGCCGCTCGAGGCCCTTCGCCTGCGCCTTTGTCTCCTTTAGGTGCTCCTGGAGGCGCTTCTTGTAGGGCGCCTTCGTGGTCATCCCGATGTGGGCCTGGAGCGCGGTCTCGAGCTCCTTCTCCTTGCCGTAGGCCTCGTTCAGGTACTGGATCAGCTTCAGGTCACGCGCCTGCACTTCCTTCGCCATGGTCAAGCTCCTTTCCCGCCCTCAGGTTCGCCCACACCCGACGCCTCGGCGTCCTCGGGGGCGCGTTCCTGGAGCTCGTCTTTGTCTTCGGAGTCCTCGGGCACGAACAGCTTCGCGTGGGTGTTGCCCTGCTCGGCCAGCCGGCGCCCCTCGGGCGCCTCGTCCCCGCGCTCGGGCACGGTCAGCTTCGCTTGGTCAGGCGGCCGAGGATGAAGCCGGCCACCACGGCCCCCGCAATGGCGTTGAGCGGGTTGCTCTCGGCCTGGGCCTTCGCTGTCGCGGCGACCTGCTTCAAGTCGTCGCCGCTCACGTTCGCGACCTTCTCGCGGACCTCATCCACCTTGGCCTGGGCCTGCGCCTTCACATCGCTCTTGTCCGAGGGCGACCCGCCGGTGTCGCCAGGCCCTCCGCCGGTCTGCCCGATCTGGTCGCGCAGCTGGTCGGGAGCGTCGGTCTGCGCCGGGTGGGCCGGTGGGGCTACGCCCTGCGGCTGGGTGACGTCGTTCTCGTTCGCAGTCATTCGCGAGAGGCACTTCCCTTCACGTGGTCGAGGTGCTTGTTACGCCCGTGCCCCCGCGAAGCGGCGCTCAAACGCACTACCCCCCGACCACGCTGCCGCCGTTGGGGTGGAGCACCTGCCCGCTCATGAACGAGGAGTCCTCGCTGGCCAAGAACACGTAGCTCGGCGCGATCTCCGCGGGCTGGCCGATGCGGCCGAGGGGGGTCTGAGCCCCGAAGTCCTCCACCTTGTCGGCGGGGAAGGTGGCCGGGATCAGCGGCGTCCACACCGGCCCTGGCGCCACGGCGTTCACGCGGATGCCACGCTCGATCAACTGGTTGGAGAGGGCCCTCGTGAAGGCCACGATCGCCCCGTTGGCCGCGGTGTAGTCGATCAGGCTGGGGTTTCCCTGGTACGCGGTCACCGAGGCCGTGTTGACGATCGCCGAGCCCTCGCCGAGGTGCGCAAGCGCCGCCTTGACGAGGTGGAACATGGCGAACACGTTCAGCTGGAAGGTGCGCTCGAGCTGGTGGGCGCTCACGTCCTCGATCGAGTCGCGCGGGTGCTGCTCGCCCGCGTGGTTGACCAGCACGTCGAGCCGACCGAGCTCGTCGACCGTGCGCTGTACCAACTGCCGGCAGTGCTCCTCCTCGCGAAGGTCGCAGGGAAGGGTGACGCAGCGCCGGCCTTCGGCCTCGACCAGTCGCGCGGTCTCGGCGGCGTCCTCGTCCTCGTCGAGGTAGCCCACGGCCACGTCGGCGCCCTCGCGGGCGAAGAGCACGGACACCGCCCGCCCGATCCCGCTGTCGCCGCCTGTCACGAGCGCGACACGGCCTTCGAGCTTGCCGGTGCCCCGGTAGTGCTCGGGCACCGTGACGGGCTTGGGGTCCATCTGGGATTCGAGGCCGGGCTGGCGCGGCTGGTGCTGCGCCGGGCGGTTCTCCTGTTGGCGTTCGAACTCGTCGGGCATGACCCGCGCCATACCCGGGAAGGCTCCCGGCATGCCTCCCACCCGCTACTGGACCCAGCTCGCCACCGAGATGTTCCCGCCCGCCGACCTGGTGCACCAGGCCGTGGAGTCCGAGCGCTGGGGCTTCGACGCCACCTGTCTGTCCGATCACTTCCAGCCGTGGTGGGAGCCCGGCGAGAGCTCCCAGGCCTGGACCGTGCTCGGCGCCATCGGCCAGGCAACAGAGAAGCTGCCGCTGGGAACCGGCTTCACGACGCCGGTTCACCGCTACCACCCCGCAGTGACCGCGCAGGCCTTTGCCACGCTCGAGTCCATGTTCCCCGGCCGCGCCTTCGTGGGCATCGGCTCCGGTGAGGCGCTGAACGAGACGCCCTGTGGCATGGACTGGCCCCCGGTGGGTGAGCAGGTCGATCGCATGGAGGAGGCGCTCGAGATCATCAGCCGCCTCTTCGACGGCGAGCGCCTGGACCATGACGGGCCTCACTTTCGCACCAAGCGCGCCCTCCTGCACACCCGCGGCGAACGCCGGGCGCCCATCTACGTATCGGCCTTCGGGCCGCGCGCGGCGAAGGTCGCCGCGCGCTGGGGCGACGGGCTGTGGACGCTGGCCGATCCCGAGCAGGCGCCCGACCTGATCGACGTCTATCGGGGCGCCTGCGAGGACGCCGGCCACGAGCCGGGCGAGATCATCCTGCAGATGGGCTTCTCGTGGGCAGCAGACGACGACACGGCGCTGGCGGGCTCCACCGTGTGGAAGGCCACGCTGCCGCCCGAGTACTTCCGCGACGACTGGAGCGATCCCGTCGAGATGCAGCGCAAGGCGCAGGCGGAGATCTCCGACGACGAGTTCAAGGAGGGCTACATCGTCTCCTCCGACCCGTCCGTGCACGCCGACCGAGTCCGCGAGGTCGAGAGCCTCGGCGCGACGGTGGTCTGCCTGCAGAACGGCTCGGGTGCCGACCCCCATGGCGCCCTGCGCGTGTACGGGGAGCAGGTGCTTCCCTCGCTGCGCGGCACTTAGGGCCTATCCCTTAGGCCAGCCTCCGCTCGAGGCTGCGCGCGTTGTCTACGGCAAAGCCCTCCCAGTCGTTGTTGAAGTAGACGAAGACCTCGGTGCGCCGGCGCCACTGGGCCAGCCGCCGCGACCAGGTTTCGATCTCGGAGGCCGAGTAGTTGCCGCGCCGCCCGCGCGCGCCGTAGTGCAGGCGCACGAGCGTCCAGTCGGTGGTGAGCTCGCGCTCCACGTGCGGCCGCGAAGGGTGGTCGCCGATCGCCAGCGCCACCCCGTGCTCGCGCAGGAGCGCGTAGACGTCGGGGGCGAACCAGCTCGGATTGCGCAGCTCGAAGCAGTGACGCCCCGGCGGCAGGCCCTCCAAGGCGTGAGCCAGGCGCTCGTCGTCGCGCTTGAAGTTGTCGGGCAGCTGCCAGACGACCGGCCCGAGCCGCCCGGCGTCGACCAGCGGCTCGATGCGCTCGTAGAAGCGGCTGACGCCGCGGTCCATGTCGGCGAGGCGCTTCATGTGAGTGAGGTAGCGGCTGGCCTTGCAGGCGAAGACGAAGCCCTCCGGAGTCTGGTCGACCCAGCGGGCCACGGCGTCGCGCGAGGCGAGGCGGTAGAAGGTGGAGTTGACCTCGACCGTCGAGAATCGCTCCGCGTAACGCTCGAGCCAGCGCGAGGCGGGAAGGCCTTCGGGATACAGCCGTCCGCGCCAGTCGCGGTAGTTCCAGCCCGAGCAGCCGACGTGGACCGGCCGAGGCAACGGGAGCCCGGCTAGTTGCTCAGTGTCCGGCGATCATCGTCGGTGAAGTCCACGCCGCCGGAGTCTGCCTTCTCGCGGTGGTGCTGCATAGATGCGATCTGCTTGCGACGCGTGCGGAAGCCGCTCAGGCCGAAAACGGCCAGCGTCACCAACAGCAGCGGTACCAGGACGATGGTCGCGCCGGGAAATGCGAACACGCTGACGAGGGTGGCGATCGCGAGGACCAGAAGGAGGATCGACATGGATCACCGCTACCCCCCGGTTCGGGCGGCAAAACCGCTCTACGCGGCCGGTGGACCGCCCGGGCCGAAGCGGCTCTCCTCGCCCTCGGCGAGCCGGCCGTCGCGGCCCACGTAGCCGTCCTTGCCCCCAGTGATCAGCACCAGCACCGGCTCGTCCCCGGGGTTGCGCATGCGGCGGACCGTCGAGGCGTCCACGCGCGCCAGGCCGCCGGGCCCGAGCAGCTGCGTGCTGCCGTCTCCGAACCTGAGCTCGAGCCGCCCGCGGTGCACGAAGTACAGCTCCTCCTGCTCGTCGTGAAAGTGGCGACCGGCCTCGTGGTGCGGCGGCAGCTCGATCCCGTTGACGCCGAACGCCGTCACCCCGAGCTCCTTGCGCACCTTGCGAAAGCCCGGGCCGTCGCCCAGCGCGTCGAGGTTGGCCACTGCGTAGCCGTCGCCCTCGACCACCTCACTCACCTCTTCACCCATGACCGCGAGCCTAACCCCCCGCAAGCTCGGCCGAGCGCAGCCCGCGAAGGCCCCAGGCCACGAACAGCGCGCCCATGCCCGCGGCGACGGCGAAGGCGGCGCCGGTGTGAAAAGGCTCCCCTGAGACCAGACCGCGCAGCGACTCCATCACGAGCGTGAGCGGGTTGACCGTGGCCACCGCGTGCACCCAGCCCTCGAGCAGATCCAGGGGCAGGTACACCGGCGCCATGAACAAAGCGAGGAACACCGGCGTCTGCATCAGCGGCCCGGCCTGGATCGAGCGGAAGCGAAACGCGATCCCGGCGGCCCACATCAGCGCGATCACGTTGATGATCAAGGCCAGGGCAATCATGCCGGCGATGTCGAGGCCACCACCGTCCACCTGCATCCCCGCCGCCAGCGCGATGGCGAAGAGCAGCGCCTGGATGAACAGTGCGCGCACCAGCGCCGAGAGCGCGTAGCCGGCCAGCAGCGCGCTGCGCCGCGGGGCGGCCAGCATCATCCGGCGCCCGAAGCCCGACTCGAAGTCGCGCGCGATCGCGAAGCCGGTGAACACCCCGCCGAACGCGGACGCCTGCATGAGGACGAAGGAGAACTGGAAGGCCGTGTAGCCCGAGCGAAAGTCGAAGTTCGGCAGGTCCTCCACCCGCGAGAGCCCACCCGCGAACGCCGTGAAGAAGAACAGCGGGAAGATGATCGACGGGATCAGCAGGGCCGGGTTCAGGAAGAAGTTGTGCAGGTTGCGCCAGGCCACCGAGAGCGCGACCGAGCGGTAGCGCCGCAGCGCAGGCCGGGCGGCGGCCGGTTGAGGGCCGCGGCGGGGAGAGCCTTCGAGCGCGCTCACGTGCGGGTCAGCCTCGTGCGCAGGGTGGCGCTGGCCGCCGCCAGGAAGGCCAGCCCGATGGCCAGCGAGAAGCCGAAGCCGAGGGCCAGGGCCTGGCCGTCGAAGCCGTCGACGAACAGGCTGCGGACGCCCTCGATCAGGTACGAGACCGGGTTGTAGGTCGCCACCGTCTGAAACCAGTCCTGCTCGATCAGGTCGCGCGGGAGCGCCATCGAGGACAGGAAGAGGAACACGAACAGGACCGGGAACAGGCCCTGCACCGCCTCGCCGTTGCCCAGCCGCAGCGCCGCGAAGATGCCGATGCAGCCGAAGGCGAACGAGATGGCCAGCGCCAGCGCGAGCAGCACGGGCACGCCGGGGAGGCCCGCCTCGAAGCCCGCGCCGGCGATCAGCCCGACCACCAGGTAGAGCACGCCCTGCATCACCCCGAGCACCAGCACGCCTGCGAGCTGGCCGGCGACCAGGCTGACGCCGCTCATCGGCGTGAGCGCCAGGCGGTCGAGGAAGCCCGTCTCTATGTCCCGGGCGAGGTCGCTGCCCGCGTTCGAGACCGAGAAGATCCCGGCCTGGATGAACGGAATGGCCAGCGCAAAGGTCAGGTAGGAGTCGGTGGGAAAGCCGGGGATCTCGGTGGCCTTGCCGAGTCCCGCCGAGTTGATCGCCAGGAGGAACAGCGGGAAGACCAGCGAGGGCACGAGCTGGGAGGGCTGGCGCAGCGTGCGGTTGACCGAACGGCGTGCGAGCGCGGCGACCTGCAGGGCCGTCTGGCGCAGCGGGCGGGGCCCGGCCGAGCGACGCTCGGCCTGCGCTTCTGCGCCACCCCCGTTCACGCCGCCTGGCGCGCGTCGGACACGCCGGCTTCATCGGCCCCTGCGCCCTGGCCCTCCAGCGAGCGGCCGGTCTTGGCCAGGAAGACGTCGTCCAGCGAGGGGGCGTGCACCTGCAGCTGCCGCACGGCGACGCCCTCGGAGTCCAGGGCGCGAACGACCTCGGCCAGCCCGCCGTCGCCACCGGCCAGGCGAACCGCCACGGCGTCCGGCGTGCTTCGCGGGAGGTCGCCGTCGTCACCGAAGCGGGCCAGGACCCCCGCGAGCTTCTCGCGGTCGGCCGGGTCGGCCGGAACGGCCACGACGCTGGGCTCTCCGATCTCGGCCTTCAGCGTAGCCGGCGTCCCCTCGGCCACGATCCTGCCGCCGTCGATGATGCCGACCCGGCTCGCCAGGGCGTCGGCCTCCTCGAGGTACTGGGTGGTGAGGAAGACGGTGACCCCGTCGCCGGAGGCCAGGCGCTCGACCTCCTCCCACAGGGCAGTGCGGCTCTGGGGGTCGAGCCCGGTGGTGGGCTCGTCGAGGAAGAGGATGCGCGGACGGTGCACGAGCGCGAGCGCCAGGTCGAGCCTGCGCTTCATGCCGCCCGAGTAGCCGCCCACCTTGCGATCGGCGGCGTCCGACAGCCCGACCCGCCCGATCAGCTCGTCGCCGCGGCTGGTGCGCTCGGCCCGCGGCAGGCCCTGCAGGGCGGTCTGCAGGCGCATGTGCTCGCGCCCGGTCAGGAAGGGGTCCAGGGCCGCCTCCTGCAGGGCGGCCCCTATGTGCTCGCGCACCTCGGCCCCCTGCTTGGCCACGTCGAAGCCGGCCACCAGCGCCTCTCCCGAGGTGGGCGGGATGAGCGTGGTGAGCACGTGGACGGTGGTGGACTTGCCCGCGCCGTTGGGCCCCAGGAAGCCGTAGATCTCCCCCTCCTCCACGCGAAGGTCGATCCCGTCGACCGCGCGCGGGCCCTTCTTGAAGTCCTTGACCAGTCCCTTGACCTCTATCGCCGCCGGCATGGGCGGCACCGTACCAAATCGCTTGAGGTTTGCAACTATCTAGGTCTATGAATATGATCTTCCCATGAGCATCGAACCAGATCGGGAGGCCTGGGGCTTGATGCTGGAGCTGCTGTTCAGCCACCACCGGCCGCGCGTATGGGGCATCGCCGCAGAGTTCGACCTGGCGCCCATGCAGATGTTCGCCCTCAAGGCACTCGAGCCCGGCCGCGAGCTGGCGATGAGCGCACTGGCCGGCTCGCTGCACTGCGACGCCTCGAACGTCACCGGCATCGTGGACCGCCTCGAGGCGCGCGGGCTGATCGAGCGCCGCGGCTCCCCCGAGGACCGGCGGGTGAAGATGATCGCGGTCACCGAGGAGGGCCAGCGCGTGCGCGAGCAGATCGCCGCCCGAATGAGCGAGCCCCCGCCCCCCATCGCCGGGCTGTCGGCCTCCGATCAACGCGGGCTGCGCGACATCCTGGCCCGCGCCCTTCGCTCCTAGCCACGGGTCCCCAAGCCGTGGAGTCGCACACCGAGCTGGTCCTCTTCGCTCTCCTGCTGGCCGTCACCCTGTTGGCCGTCGCGGCCCGCTGGATCAGGGTCCCGTACCCGATCATGCTCGTCCTGGGCGGCTCGGCGCTGGGGTTCACGCCGGGAATGCCCGAGGTCTCGTTGGACCCCGACCTCGTCCTGCTCATCTTCCTGCCGCCGCTGCTGTACGCCGCGGCCTTCTTCGCCAACCTCCACGAGCTGCGGCG
>JALZII010000181.1 GCA_030860365.1 Actinomycetota bacterium | reverse complement strand
CGCGGGCTTGGGGGCCCACGTAGCGCGCCGAGGGGCGGATCAGCTTGTCCTCGCGCTTCTGCTCGAGGATGTGCGCCGCCCAGCCGCCCACCCGGGCGCAGGAGAACAGCGGGGTGAACAGCTCCGGCGGTACGTCGGCGAAGTCGAGCACCACGGCGGACCAGAACTCGACGTTGGTGGCCAGCACGCGGTCGGGCTTGCGCGCCCTGAGCTCGGCCAGGGCGGCCTCCTCGAGCTTCTCGGCCACCTCCAGGCGAGGGGCGGCGATCTCCTTCGCGGTGCGCCTCAGCACACGGGCGCGGGGGTCCTCGGCGCGGTAGACGCGGTGGCCGAAGCCCATCAGCCGCTCGCCGCGATCGAGCAGGTCCTTCACGTAGCGCTCGGGGTCGCCGGTGCGCTCCACTTCGTCGAGCATGTGCAGCACCCGCGAGGGAGCGCCACCGTGCAACGGGCCGCTCAGCGCGCCCACCGCCCCGCTCAAGGCGGCCGCCACGTCGGCGCCGGTGGAGGCGATCACGCGCGCGGTGAAGGTGGAGGCGTTCATGCCGTGCTCGGCTGCCGCGATCCAGTAGGCGTCGATGGCCTTCACGTGGCGCGGATCGGCCTCGCCACGCCAGCGGATGAGGAAGCGCTCGGGGATCGAGGCGGCCCTGTCGACCTCGAGCTGGGGCACCGGCGGGCGCCCGATTCCGCGTGCCGACTGCGCCACGAACGAGAGCGCCATGACCGAGACCCGCGCCAGGTCCTTCCGCGCCTCCGCGTCGGAGATGTCGATCAGCTGCCGCAGACCCCACTCGGGCGCGAGCATGGCCAGGGCGGCCTGGAGGTCTGCGCGCGGATCCCCGGTGCGGGCCGCCAGCGGGTAGGGCTGGGCCGGCGGAAGGCCAGGGTCGTAGGAGCCGTCGACCAGCAGGCCCCACACCTTCTCGAAGGGCACCTCCCCGACGAGGTCCTCGATGTCCACGCCGCGGTAGCGCAGCGCGCCGCCCTCCCGGTCGGGCTCGGCTATGGAGGTGTGAAAGGCGATGACCCCCTCGAGCCCCGAGGGCGCTTCGATTACCTCGGCCATCTCGTCTCCCGTGCGGACGTCGGAATAAGGGCTCCGACAATACTTGCGCGGTGGCCACCGTCCGCTCGGCCGAGCCCCGGACCGCCCCACCCTCGCAGTGCTTCTGGACGACAACCTCACCCTGCGCCGGGCGGTCTAGGCTCCTGCGCCTTGGAGCAGCCGGCGCCGATCGAGACTCCTCCCGGTCCGGTCACCTCCCGGCTGGGACGCCCCGGTGCCTGGATGCGCAGCCACCCGGCGTTGGTCACCGCGATCGGCAGCCTGATCGTCGCCGCTGCCCTGGTGATCGGGCTGTGGAACAAGCGCGAGGACTTCGTCGAGGCCTTCACCAGCGCCTCGCTGCTCGTCCTCGGCGGAGCGATCGCTCTGCAGGTCGTCTGGCTGATCGCGCGCAGCGAGGCCTGGCACGTGTGCGTCGAGGCGGCAGGCGGCAATGTGTCCCGCCGGCGCCTATACCGCGCGGCCGCCGTCGGCTACCTGGGCAACCTGTTCAACAGCAGCTTCGGGCTGGGCGTCCGGATCGCCACGCTGCGCCGCAGCGCCCCGATCGACAGTCCGGGCGCGTCCGTGCTGGTGGCGGCCGAGCTGCCGATCGTTGTGGTCGAGGTCGCGCTCGCCGCCGGCCTGTCGTTCACCCTGATCGGCCCGCTCGACGTCCCGTGGTGGGTGGTGGTGGGCATCGTGGTCGTGGCCACCGCCGTGATCGGAGGCCTGACCCGGTTCGTGCGCGACCGTCGCGAGGGCTTCTGGCAGGGCCTGGACGTGATGCGCGGCCTGCAGAGCCGCAACGTGATCATCGGCCTGGTCATGTTCGCCACCGGCGCGCAGGTGGTGCGCAACATGGTCGTGCTCGAGGGCCTCGGGGTGGACATCTCGGTCTTCGACGCGATCGCCCTCCTGATCGCCGCGGCCGCGGTCGGGCTGCTGCCCGTGGGCCCGACCCTGGGCGCGGCCACCGCCGTGCTCATCCTCGGCTCGAACGGCGTGGCGGTGGTGGCCGCGGCCGGCGCGCTCCTCACCGCGACCGGCGCGGTGGGGGCGCTCCTGTTCGCCGGCTGGGCCCTCGTGGACCGCCTGCGGCCCTCGGCGCGCAGCGGGCCCTCGCCGCCCGCCGAGCGGGCTCTAGGCTGACGCCCCGTGCCGATCCTCACCGACCACGTCCAGGCCTACCTGGAGTCGCTGCGCAGCGAACGCTCGCCGGTGATGGCCGAGATGGAGGAGGTGGCCGAGCGAGACGGAGTTCCCATCGTCAGCTGGGAGAGCGTGCGAGTGCTTGCCGTGCTGTTGCGTGTGCTAGTCCCGCGTGTGCTCGTGGTGGGGAGGGC
>JALZII010000170.1 GCA_030860365.1 Actinomycetota bacterium | reverse complement strand
CCCCTCCGGCGAGAGCTGCGGGCCCTCGAGCCCCGCCGCCACCGCCGACGGCATGTCGAGCTTTCGGCGCCGCGCATGCTGGGTGAGCCGCGCCACGTCCACCGAGCGCAGCTCGATCGGCGGCCGGGAAAGGGCGCGCACCACTGCGCCGGAGTCGGTCGCATCGGCCAGCAGGCGCAGCCAGGCCAGCACGTCGCGCACCTCGGCGCGCTGGAAGTACGCGGCCGAGCCGCTCAGGCGGAAGGGCAGCGCTCGCTCCTCCAGCGCCGCTCCCACGGTGGCGCCCTCGTGGCGCACCGAGCGCACCAGCACGGCAACGCGGTCGGGCGCGACGCCGTCGCCGGTGACCAGTCGCTCGGCCTCCGCCGCCACCGCCTGGGCCTGTGCGCGCTCGGACTGGCAGCGCCAGAAGCGCACCTCGCCGCCCTGCCTGCCCTTCAGCCGCTTGTCCAGGCGCTCGGTGGGCTCCACCACCGCTCGCGCGGCGTCGAGGATGCGCTGGCCCGAGCGGTAGTTGCGCTCCAGGCTGACGGTCTCGGCTTCGGGGAACTCCTCGACGAAGGCCTCGAGGTTCTTGCGCGAGGCCCCGCGAAAGCGGTAGATCGCCTGGTCGTCGTCGCCCACCACCGTGATGTCGTGGTGCTCGGTGGCCAACAGCCCGAGCAGCATCCCCTGGGCGAAGTTGGTGTCCTGGTACTCGTCCACGAGGACGTGCCGGAAGCGCTCGGCCACGCGGCGCCGGACGTGGGGGTGCTCGTGCAGCAGCGAGTACGCGCGCGCGATCAGCTCGCCGAAGTCCAGCGCTCCCTGCTCGGCCAGCAGCCGGTCGTGGTCGGCGTAGACGCCGGCGAACTCCAGCTCGCGGGCGGCGTGGGCCCGTGCCGCGTCGTCCTCGCCCGCGCAGCGGTCCACCATCCGCTCGGCGTATTCGTGGAAGCGCTCGGCCCCGACCATCTCGTCCTTGAGCCGGTCGATCCGCGAGACGAAGCTGGCGAGCAGTGGCGCGGGGTTGCCCCGGATCTCGTGGTGGCGCAGCCGCAGCTCCTCCTGACGGTCGAGCAGCAGCGCGAGCCGGTCGGCCGGCGTGACCGGCGTGAAGAAGGGATCCAGGCCGGCCTCCAGCGCCTCGTCGGCCAGAAGGCGCGAGCAAAAGGAGTGAAAGGTCCCTACGTGCAGCTCCTCGTAGGGGACCTCGATCAGCGCTTCGAGACGCTCGCGCATCTCGGCCGCGGCTGCGCTCGAGAAGGTGAGCGCCAACACCTCGTCGGCCGCCACGCCCTGCTCCACCAGCCACGCGAAGCGACGGGTGAGCGTACGGGTCTTGCCCGTGCCGGCGCCCGCGACGATCACGAGCGGCCCCCCGGGGTGGGTGACGGCCGCCCGCTGCGCGCGGTTCAGGCCGTCGGACGCCGTGGGCACCACGGGAAGACTACGCGCGATTGCCTCCCCTCCGGCGTGGGTAGGTTAACTCGCCGTGGCCCGCCTTCGCCGCTCGGACTGCTCGGGCCCCGGCATCACGCGCCGGCGCCGGGGCAACGGCTTTCAGTTCCTCGACGAGGAGGGCCGGGCGATCACCGAGCCCGCGGTGGTGCAGCGCATACACGAGCTCGCCATCCCACCGGCCTGGAGGGAGGTCTGGATCTGCCCCTACCCCATGGGCCACATCCAGGCCACGGGCACCGACGCCGCCGGGCGCAAGCAGTACCGCTACCACGAGCGCTGGCGCCAGCGCCGCGACGCGGAGAAGTTCGACGAGATGCTCGACTTCGCGCGCACCCTGCCCATCCTGCGCGAGCGCGTCGCGCGCGACCTCGCTGCCGAAGACATGACCCGCGAGCGAGTGCTGGCCTGCGCTGCGCGGCTGTTGGACCGCGGCTTCTTTCGCATCGGCTCCGAGAGCTACGCCGAGGAGAACGACACCTATGGCCTCGCCACGATGAAGAAGCGCCACGCCCTGATCGAACGTTCGAGGGTCCAGTTCGACTACGAGGCCAAGGGCGGCCAGAAACGCATGCAGTCGATGGTCGACCCCGCGGTGGCCGAGGTGGTCGACAGGCTCAAGCGCCGCCGCAGCGGCACCGACGAGCTGCTGGCCTACAAGGATGGCCGGCGCTGGCGCGACGTGAAGTCGGCCGACATCAACGACTACGTCAAGGAGGTCACCGGAGGGGACTTCAGCGCCAAGGACTTCCGAACGTGGGGCGCTACGGTGCTGGCCGCCTGGTATCTGGCACTTACACCACCGACGACCGGCGCCAGAGCCGCGCGCAAGCGCATGCAGACCCGGGTGGTCAAGGACGTGGCGCGCCTGCTGGGCAACACGCCGGCCGTGTGTCGGGCCTCCTACATCGACCCCCGCGTGTTCGACCGCCACGACGGCGGGCTCGTCATTGCCGGCGCCCCCGACCTGCTGGTGGAAGCCGAGGGCGGCTGGCCGGAGATCCAGCCGACCGTCGAGCCCACGGTGATCGCCCTCATAGAGGACGAGAGCTCGCCGGCGCTCGAGAAGGTGGCCTAGCCCCGGCGGGCCTCAGGTCTCGGGCCCGACGGGGTCGGGCGTCGGCACGTCGGGCGCCCCGGGCTGCGGCTCGGTGGGCGGCGCGGGCTCGGGCACCGCGGGGC
>JALZII010000150.1 GCA_030860365.1 Actinomycetota bacterium | reverse complement strand
GGGCCACCGAGTACGCCGCGCTGGGCGCCTCGCGCTGGGTCGGCCGCGGCGAGAAGGAGGAGGCCGACGGCGCCGCCGTGGACGCCATGCGGATGATGCTCGAGAGCGTGGCGATGGACGGGGTGGTCGTGATCGGCGAGGGCGAAAAGGACGAGGCGCCCATGCTCTACAACGGCGAGCAGGTGGGCGACGGCTCGGGGCCTCAGGTGGACGTCGCCGTCGACCCGCTAGAGGGCACTGATCTGTGCGCCAACGGCCAGCCCAACGCCCTGGCCACCATCGCGGTCTCCGAGCGGGGCACGATGTTCGACCCCGGGCCGTGCGTCTACATGGAGAAGATGGCCACCTCGCGCGAGCTCGCGCACCTGCTCGACCTCGAGCGCCCGCTGCCCGAGACGCTGGAGGCGATGGCCTCCGAGAAGGGGGTGGAGGTGGGCGACGTCGTGGTGATCATCCTCGACCGCCCGCGCCACGAGGACACCATCCAGGAGATCCGCAAGGCCGGCGCGCGCATCCGGCTGATTCCCCACGGCGACGTGTCGGCGGCGCTGGCCGCGGTGACCGAGGACTCGGGCGTGGACGTGCTCTATGGCATCGGCGGGACTCCGGAGGGAGTGCTCGCCGCCGCGGCGATCCAGTGCACGGGCGGGCAGATCGTGGGCAAGCTGTGGCCGCGCAACGACGAGGAGCGCCAGGCAGCCATCGACGCCGGCTACGACCTCGACGAGGTGCTCGACAGCGACCGTCTGGTCGCCGGCGAGGACGTCTACTTCGCGGCCACGGGCGTCACCTACGGAGAGCTGCTGGAGGGCGTGCACTTCGCGGGCGACGCGGCCCACACCGAGTCGGTGAGCATGCGCTCGCGCTCGGGAACCGTGCGAAAGGTGAGCGCGACGCACAACCGCGAGCGGCTGCGCACCATGATCGGCGAGCGCTTCGGCTGACCGCCCCGCTCGGTGCGCGGAACATATAGAGGCCGCGCTATACGTCAAGCCCAACTTTCACTTGAAGGGGGAGAAGGGGAGCCCTAGCTTCCAACTTCTGCGAGGGGGCCTCGAGCAGCAGCGCCCATACGGCTGCGCGCTCCCGCCAACGAGTCAAGGAGTCGCTCTGTTTCGAGTCCGTCCGATCAGCGCCGCTCGCCGCCGTCTTTCCTCCGAGCGCGCGGTGGAGGTCGAGGTGCAGTTGCGCGCGCGCTCTGAGCAGCTCAAGCCGCGGGGCACGCCGCTCGGCATCTGCCACGTGTGCGAGACGATCGTCTACGCGGGGGAGAGCCTGGCGATCGTGGGGGGCGACCTGCAGCACGGCGACTGCCTTCCGGGTGGCGCGGCGCACCACGCCGAGCAACCGTAGCTGCGCCCCGGTCCGGGCTTCGCTACCCGGCGGTGCTGGAGGCGCCGGCCGTCTCCTTCTCCCGGTCCTCCCGGGCGGCGCCCGCCTTCAGCGCCCCCACGACCGACTCCTCGAGGTCAAGCCGCGCGAGCGAGCGAAGGAAGGCGTTCGTGATGATGATGTGGATGCGCAACTGGGTGACGCGGTAAATGGCGCGGCCGATGCGGGCGAACTGCCCGCTCCCGGCGATCGTGGGGTAGAAGTTCGCCACCTCGGAGCTGACCTCGCCCGTGATCTGGTCGCCGCGCTCGGTGGTGGGATCGCGCCGCACCGAGATGCGCAGGAAGCCCTTGCCGCGGCCCTGTGGCGCCACCAGCGCGCCCCGCTCGATCGGCCAGGTGACCGTGCCCCGGTGGCCCTCGAAGTCGTACTCGGGCCTGTGGAAGCGCAGGAGAACGAAGGGGCGGCCGATGAGCGCGATCTCCCGCGCGTCCTCGGTGTAGAGCACCCGCAGCGTGCCCAGGGAGACCCGGGTCAGGAAGCGCCAGTAGGTGCGGGCCAGGCGTTCGAGGTACTCGGGGGTCCAGATGCGGTCGAGCTCGGAGCGCGGGAGCGTCACCCGGGCGGTCTGCTTGGAGGTGATGCTCCCGTCCTCGGAGTGCCCGGACTCGGGCACCTGGACGATCTTCACGCGCGCGAGCGCGTCGCGGCGTTGTGCGAGCAGCCTTTGCGGATGCCTCTGTCTCACCGCGGCGAGGCTAGAGAAGCTCGACCTCGACGCGCTCACCGGGCGCCAGGTCGCCCTCCCCGGGGCCCACGAGCGCCAGGCAGTCCGCGCCGAGCATGGACGAGAGGCGGTGTGAGCCCTGGTCGCCGGTCGGCTGGGCCTCGAGGCCCTCGTCGACGGCGCGCAGGCGGCAGCGAACGGCCTCGAGCCGCGTCGGGTTGAGGGTCAGGGGCACCGCCAGCTGCGCCGTGGTGCGGGTCGCCTCGGGGCTCGCGCCCTGGAGCGCGCGCAGCGCGGGGCGGGCGAACAGCTGGAAGCAGACCATGGCGGAGACCGGGTTGCCCGGCAGGCCGAACACCAGCGTGGCCGCCCGCCGGCCGAACCAGGTGGGCTTGCCCGGCCGCAGCGCCACGCCCCAGAAGCTCTCCTGCACCCTGAGCGCGTGCAGCGCGGCCTTGACGTGGTCGTGGGGGCCCACCGAGACGCCGCCCGAGATCAGCACCACATCGGCGCTGTCGAGCGCGGCCGCGACCGCCGACTCCGTGGCCTCGCGGTTGTCGGGCACCTGGGCGCGCAGGGTGACCTGGGCACCCGCCCGCTCGGCCTGGGCGGCCAGCGCGGAGGAGTTCGAGCTGTAGATGCACCCGGCCCCAAGCGGCTCGCCGGGCTCGGCCAGCTCGTCGCCTGTCACCAGCAGCGCCAGCCGCGGCCTGCGCGCACAGAGCGCTCGGTCGCGCCCCAGCGAAGCCAGCACGCCGAGCTCGGCCGGGCCCAGCTCGGTCCCGGACGCCATCACGGCCTGACCGCGGCGAAGGTCGTCGCCCGCGCGGCGCACGTTGGTCCCGGCCTGCGATCGGTCCACCCTCACCCGTCCGTCCCCCGCGCTCTCGGTGCGCTCGACCGCCACGACGGCGTCCGCTCCGTCGGGGATCGGCGCACCGGTCGAGATCTGCACGGCCAGGCCGGGACGCACCCCCTCGGCGTAGGGATGCCCGGCACGCGACTCGCCGCACACCTCGAGCTCGGCCTGCGGTCCGGCCACCACCGCGAAGCCGTCCATCGCCGAGCTGTCGAACGGCGGCACGTCGAGGGGGCTCTCCACGGCCTCGGCGAGGACCCGTCCCAGCCCGGCCGAAAGGGCGACCTCCTCCGCCTCCGGCTCCGCGACGGCGGCCAGGATCGTCCGCCGCGCTTGGTCGGGAGAGATGAGATCGCCCACCTCGCCATCATCCCAGCCGCTCGGTGGCCTACGGGGCAATCCACGGCGCCGATCCCCGGCGGGTGGCGCCAGGCGCCTTTAGTCGATCAGCTTGTGGCGGAGGCCGATGGCCACCGCTTGGGTGCGCGTGGAGGCCTCGAGCTTGGCCAGGATGCGCTTGGTGTGCGTGCGCACGGTCTCGGTGGAGAGGCCGAGCTGGCCTGCAACCGCCTCGGTCTGCATGCCGTCGGCCAGCATCTGCAGAATCTCGCGCTGACGGGCGCTGAGGCTGCGCTCAGCCTCTCCGGTCACGAGCGACGAGGACGCTTCGGGGTCGACGAAGGTCCGGCCGGCGTACGCGTCCTCGACGGCCCGCACGAGATCGTCGGGCGGCGAGTCCTTGCGGACGTAACCCTTCACCCCGGCATCGAGCGCCCGCTTGAGGAGACGCGCGCCGCCATTGGAGGTGAAGACCACGATCGGCGCCCCGGAGCGCCGCCGCAGGTCGGCGATGAAGCCCTCCACGTCCACGTCGGGGCGCCAGGGGTCAACGAGGATCACGTCGGGTCCGGCCTCGGGCACGGCATCGAGCGCTGCCTCCACGGTCTCGCCGTCGCCGACGGCAGCCCCCGACATGCGCGCCTCGAGCAGCGCCCTGACCCCGGCCCGCACAACCGGGTGCTCGTCCACGACCACGATCAGCATCGCGGCACGCAGCATACCCCGATCAGGGTTCCGGTGTTCCCCCCGAGGGGTGAGCGCGGTAGGCGTTCACCACCGCCCCCAAGAGGATGATCATCGCCAGCGCGTAGAACCACAGCAAGACGATGAGCACGAAGACGAAGGTGGTCCCGTACTGGCCGATGGCGGACACGTTCGAGAGGTACGCCGGGAAGGCGTAGTCGACGAGGCCGATGGTCAGCGTGGCGAACAGTGCCCCAGGCCACACCGCACGCCAGGGCATCCGCTCGTTGGGTACCGTCCGGTAGACGAGGCAGAGGATCCCGAACAGCAGCGCCATCCCGGCGACCAGCGTCCCGGCGTAGAGGAGCCCGGGGATCTTCGAGAGCCCGAGCGGGAGATCCTCGGAGCCCGAGACCAGCAGGCTCTGCACGGTGGGCACCAGCACCGTGGCGGCCATGAACAGCAGGACCACCACCAGCATCCCCAGGGCGAAGCGCTTCTGGCGCAGCCAGGAGCGGCAGGGAAGGTCGTAGATGCGGCAGAACGCCGTGTCGAGCGCCCCCCAGAACGTCGAGCCGACGTAGATGCTCGTCACGAGCGCGAACACGCCGAAGCCGGTGGAGGTCTCGCGCACGCGCTCGAGGGCGTCGGTCAGCGTGTTGTCGGTGGCAGTGGGAAAGAGCTGGCGGAGGTCGGCCAGCACGCTCTGCTCCAGCTCGGGCTCCTGGAGCACCCGCCCGGCGATGAAGAGCGCGAGCAGGGCCAGAGGGAAGATCGACAGCAGGAGGTTGTAGGCGACCATCCCCGACAGCCCGGTCAGGCCGTCGTCGTTGACCTTGCGCAGGAGCTCGAGCACGACCCTCCGCCGGCTCGCGGGGGCGCCCACGTCGACTGGCGTCAGGTTCGCGGCAGCCTGCGCAGGATCCCGCGCGTCACGCCGGAGGCGACGCCGAATGCCGTCCCGGCTGCGCCGGCGGCCAGGCGCACTGCCTCTTCGGCGGCGCCGGAGGAGTGCGGCGC
>JALZII010000133.1 GCA_030860365.1 Actinomycetota bacterium | reverse complement strand
GCAGCACCTCGGCCGCAGTGCCGGGGGTCGAGCCCAGACCCGCCTCCCGCAACACCGCGAAGACCTCGTCGAGCGACCGCCGGCGCGCCATGTGGTCGATCTCCATCGGCGAGAAGGCGTGCAGGTGGATCTGGGGCGCCGTCGCCTTGGCCAGCGTCAGCCAGCCGGCGTAGTCCTCGAGCTCCCAGTCGGGGTGGATGCCCGACTGCATGCAGATCTCGGTGGCGCCGAAGTCGACGGCCTCCCGCACCCGGCGCACGAACTCCTCGCGCCCGTGCTCGTAGGCGTCCGGCGAGCGCCGGCCCTGCCCGAAGCCGCAGAAGGCGCAGCCGACGACGCACACGTTCGAGACGTTGATGTTGCGGTTGACCACGAAGGTCACCGTCTCACCCGTCAGCCCGCCACGCAGGTCGTCCGCCGCCTGACGCATGTCCTCGATGGCCTCGGGACGAGTCTCGGCGAACAGCGCCGCGAGCTCCTCCGCCGCGAGGGGGTGGCCGTCCGCGGCCTGCGCGATCGCGCCGGGCACCAGGTCGAGCCGCACCGGCTGGGACTCCCGACGCCCCGAGCCACGCCTGGGGATGAAGCTCCAGTAGCCAGCCTTCACCACGTCGAGCACGCCCTGCTCGAGCCACTCGGAGTCCATGTACTGCGGATAGACGCAGAGTCGCTCGGTCAGCGCGTACCCGCGGGGCCTGAGCTCCTTGCGCATCCGGTGCGGCGAGGGGAAGGGATGCTCGGGTGAGATGTGGTCGCCGTTGGCCGACAGGCCGCCGAGGTCGGTGGCGCCCTCCTCGACCAGCGGCAGCCACCAGTCGGAGAGGTTCGGCGGGATCTGGACCCCCACGTTGGGCATCAGTCGCTTGCACTCGCGGACGAGCAGGCGCATCTCTTCGAGCGAGACCCCCCCGCCCCACTCGGGCATCGCGGCCGCCTCGCCGGCCGCGCCATCGCGCTGGGCGGAGTCGGCGATCTGCGCCGGCTCGGCGCCGTAGTAGCGCGGGTGGGGCACGAAGTTCTGGAGGATCACCTCCTGCAGGTGGCCGTGCTCGGCGTGCATCTCGGCCAGGGCCTCCAGCGCGGCCACGCGCTCGTCCGGAGCCTCCCCTATGCCCACCAGGATCCCGCTGGTGAAAGGGATCTTCAGCTCGCCGGCGGCGCGGATCGTCTCCAGCCTTCGCTCCGGGTGCTTGGTGGGCGAGCCCTCGTGGACCACCAGGTCGGGGTTGACCGACTCCAGCATCAGGCCCTGTGAGGCGGTCACCTCCCGCAGGCGGGCGAGATCCTCGCGCCCGAGCACGCCCAGGTTCGTGTGGGGGAGCATCCCCCGTTCGAGCGCACGCCGGCAGGCCCAGGCCACATAGGAGGTGAAGTCGCGGTGGCCGAGGTCGCTCAGCCGCCGGGCCACCTCGGGGTTGACGTCCGGCGACTCCCCGGTGAGCACCAGCAGCTCCTTGGCACCGCGCCGCGAGGCGTCGTCGAGCAGCCCCTCCACCTCGTCCGGCGAGTACAGGTGCGCCCTGTGCGTGGCGAAGGCGCAGTACTTGCAGTAGCAGCGGCACGTGCGCGACAGCGAGAGCGTGAAGTTGCGCGAGAAGGTGACCCGCCGCATCTGCGGCTGAGGCTAGCCGACGGGCTCCATGCCCTCCGCATCCGTCTTCGCGGGCTCCCTGCCCTCCGCATCCGTCGTCTCCGGGGCGACGAACATCAGCACGTAGAGGAAAGCGGCTGCCACGGCCCCCAGGATCGGAGCCACCAGGTAGGCCAGCAGGAAATCGCCGGCGCCGCCGAGCTCGCGGGCCACCAGGGCCGGGCCGAAGGCGCGCGCCGGGTTGAAGCTCCCACCGCTGAGCGGCGCCAGGGTCATCACGCCAACGCCCAGCGCACCGCCGATGGCGAGCGCCGCCCAGTCCTTTGAGGCGCGCGGATTGATGGCCACGCCGACGATCGTGAAGACCAGGAAGAACGTACCGAGGAACTCGGCGAGCATCCCCAGGCCGAGCTTCCCTGCGATGCGGACGCTGAGCCCGGGGGCACCGAAGTTCTGCGTCTCGGCGTTGGGGAACTCGCTGAACAGGGCTCGGACCAGAAGGCCCGCGGCCACCGCGCCCGCCAGTTGAGCCACCACGTAGATGACGGCGTCGGGCGGCTTGATCTGCCTGATGGCGGCCAGGGCGACGGTGACCGCCGGGTTGAAGTGCGCTCCGGAGACCAGCGCCAGCGACTGGATCAGGAAGAACAGGACGAAGACGTGCACGACCCCGATCACCGCGAAGTCCTCGAACCTCGGGCTCACGAACAGCGAGACCGCGGAACAGACGAAGAACACGAGCGCGAGCGTGCCGATGAACTCGGCCACGTAGGCGGCGGGCCCACGATCCTGCACGGGAACCTCCCGATCGGGAACGGCGGGCAGTGTAAGCCGAATGCGGCGCGGGCCATAGAGTCCCCGCCGTGAGGCGGCTGGCCCTGCTCGCGGCGACGGCCGCCCTCCTCGGCTCGGCGTGCGGGAAGAAGGAGGACTCGCCCGGCCCCCGGCAGGTCGACCTGGCGCTCGACTTCCAGCCCAACGTCAACCACGCCGGGGTCTACGCGGCAGCGCGCACGGGCGCCGACCGCCGGCACGGGCTGCGGCTGCGAGTGCGCGCCCCCTCGGCCTCCACCGACTCGATCAAGCTGCTGACCGCCAGGCGGGTCGACCTGGCGCTGGTCGACATCCACGACCTGGCCCTCGCCCGCCAGCGCGGCCAGGACCTGGTGGGCGTGGCGCCCGTGGTCAAGGAGCCCCTCGCCGCCGTGATCGCGCGGCGCGACGTGCGCCGCCCGCGGCAGCTGGAGGGAAAGCGGGTGGGCCTCAGCGGCCTGCCCTCCGACGACGCCGTGCTTCGCTCGGTGGTCTCCGACGACCGGGGCGAGCCGCGCCGCGCTCGCAGCGTGACCATCGGCTTCTCGGCCGTCCGCAGCCTCATAGCCGACCGCGTGGACGCGGTGGTGGCCTTCTGGAACGCCGAGGGCGTGGCGCTGCGGCGCTCGGGAATCAAGACCACCGAGTTCAGGGTCTCCGACCACGGCGCACCCCCCTACCCGGAGCTGGTGATCGCCGCCCGGCGCGAGACCGTCGACGGCGATCCTCGTCTGGTGCGCGCCGCCGTCGCCGCTGTGGAGGAAGGCGCGCGGTCCGCGCTGGCCGACCGCCCCGCGGCCGTGCAGGAGATCGCCGACCGATCGGGCCAGGAGCGCAAGCTGACCGCCCAACAGCTCGAGGCCACGGCGTCCGCGCTGCGTCCGCCGCTTCGCTTCGACCGAAAGGCACTCGAGGGCTTTGCTGCCTTCGACCGCCGCTTCGGTGTGCTCGACCGCCCGCTCGACGTGGAGCGTGCCTTCGATCTCAGGCGGTGATCGACCGCCCTTGCCGTGCCAGGCCTGCGCTCCTCGTAGACGAACGAGCTGCGGTGCTCGCCCGACCAACGCTCGGCCTGCGCTCCTCGTAGACGAAGGAGCTGCGGTGCTCGCCCGACCAGCGCTCGGCCTGCGCTCCTCGCTAGGGGGCGGCCGCCATGGCCTCCACCAGCGCCGGGCCCTCGCGGGCCATGCGCGAGCGGGGAACGACCCGGTGAAACCCCGCCTCCTCCGCCCGTCGCTTGGTCTCGGTGTCCACGTGCGAGTAGAAGCCGAGCGTCCAGACGCCCTCGAGGGCTTCCTGCTCGTTGAGGCGGGCGATGGCCGAGGCGCCGTCGAGGTCGGGATCGGTCAGGTCGACCACAAGAACGTCGCCCTTCTCCACCGTCGCCTTCACCGCGTCTGGATCGTCCCAGCGTCGGACGTCGTGGCCGGCCGCCCGCAGTGCTCCCTCGATCTTCGAGCCGAACAGCAGCTCGGGACAAAGGAGGGCCACCCTCACCGGCGTCCCAGGGTCGGAGCGCAGCCCGAGCGTCGCTCGGGCGAGCACCGCACGCTCAGTCCCCTCACTGGGCGTGGCGGCGGTAGAAGTCCTGGCGAATCGACTCGGGGCGCCCCCACAGAGGCGTGACCTCCATGCGTCCCGAGCGCGCCTCGCGCATCACCAGCTCACCCTCCACGCTCTGGTCGTCGAGGAGAGCGAGGGTCCCGCGCACCGTCTCGGCCGCGGCCGCGTGGCCGAACTTGTTCGCCACGCGCAGGCGCCAGTGCCAGTCGTGCTCGGAGTAGGGCATCGCGTTGATCTGGCAGATCAGCGAGGCCACCTCGATGTAGCGCTGCTCATCGAAGATCCGCATGTCGAGCTCGAGGGAGGTCCAGTCGGGCGGAAGCGTGTCCAGGATCTGCTGGAAGTCCTCGGCGAGCGCCATGGTCCGCGAGGTTACCTCTCGCCGTCGCGCGCGTGTCGGCGCCGCCGGCGTACCGCGATCGGCCGGTCCCCGCGCGTCGAGAGTGCTCCTGCTTCAACGCGCCCGGAGGACGAGCCTGGCATCGGACGACGGTGAACCGCCCCTCCAACCCCCGAGGGGCTCGACTTCGTCGAACCCGGCCTCGCGCACCATCGCCACCCACTCGGTGACCGTGTACACGTAGACGACGAATTGGCGGGAGACACGCTCGCCCTCATCGGGGATGTAGAGCTGGTGGTTGGAGAGCGTGCCGGCGACGGAGTCGAACTTTCGCTCTCTGAGGATCAGGCCCCCGTCGGGGTGGGTCTCCCAGCTGCGCGGCTGGAAGACCCGGGCAAGGCGATCCCGGTGCATCGTCTCGACGATCAGAGCGCCTCCGGGCCGAAGGACACGGCGAAACTCCGAGAGGACGCCGACGTCGCCGGCTTGGTCGAGATAGCCGAGCGAGGTGAACAGGCAGAGGACGGCGTCGAAGCTCGCGTCGGGGAAGGGCAGCTCGCGATAGTCGGCGCGGACGAGCCGCGGCCAGTCCGCCGCCCCGCGTCGTCGCTCCGCCTCCGCGAGCTGCACCTGGGAGCGGTCGGCGCCGGTGACCCGGTACCCGGCCTCGGCCAGCACGAGCGCGTGACGGGCATACCCGCAGGGGCAGTCGAGGATCTCGGCGCCGGCGGGAACTTCCGCCAGCCGGGCGGCGCCCTCGGCCTCGGCGCCGGTGCGTCCCTCGCTGAAGGACGGCGGGTAGAACAACGTGTACCTCTCGTCGAAGAGCTCGTCCCAACCTCCTTCCATCTCCGGCAGGCTTACGCTCACGCCGACCTCTTCTCCGGGGACCCCAAGCACCCTTCACATGCGAAACACGGGGCGCTCGATCGGCCCGAGTGGCGCGTTCGCGCAGACCGACAGGGCCAGCCCCACCACTTCCCGCGTGGCGCCCGGCTCGATCACCCCGTCGTCCCACAGCCGCGCGCTGGAGTGGTAGGGGTGCCCCTCCCTCTCGTACTTCGCGCGCGTCCGGTCCTTGAGCGCCTCGAGCTCCTCGGGATCGCGGTCCGACGCCACGGCGCTCAGCACCGTCGCCGCCTGCTCGCCGCCCATGACCGAGATGCGCGCGTTGGGCCACATCCACAAGAAGCGCGCCGAAAACGCCCGCCCGCACATGCCGTAGTTGCCCGCCCCGTAGGAGCCGCCCACGATCAACGTGAGCTTGGGCACCCGGGCGCAGGAGACCGCCGCCCCATCTTCGCGCCGTCGCGGGCGATCCCGCCAGCCTCGTAGTCGCGGCCCACCATGAAGCCGCTGACGTTCTGCAGGAACGGCAGGGCACCGAGCGCTGGTCGCAGAGCTGCACGAAGTGGGCAGCCTTCAGCGCGCTCTCGGAGAACAGCACGCCGTGGTTGGCCACCACCCCCACCGGATGCCCGTGCACGCGGGCAAAGCCGCACACCAGCGTGGTGGCGTAGAGCTCCTTGAACTCGTGGAAGCGCGAGCCGTCGGCGATCCGGGCGATCAGCTCGCGCGGGTCGTAGGGCGCTCGCGGGTCGGTGGGCACCGCCCCGGTCAGCTCAGCGGGGTCGACCGCCGGCTCCTCGGTCTCGAGCCGTTCCCACGGCGCCGGCACCCGCGGTGCCACCGTGGCCAGGATCGAGCGCACGATCTCCAGCGCCTCGAGGTCGTCACCCGCGAGGTGGTCGGCCACGCCCGAGCGGGGCGCCTCCGGCCGGGAGGCGGCGTCTCGTAGGCTGCGGCGGTGAGCGCGATCGTCTCCGGTGGGGCCTCGGGGCTCGGCGAGGCCGTGGTCAGGCGACTGCACACGGAGGGCCTGCACGTGACCATCGCCGACCGCGACGAAGAGCGGGGCGCGGGCCTGGCGGAAGAGCTGGGAGACCGCGCGCAGTTCGCGGCCGCCGACGTGACCGACGAAGCCCAGATGGCGGCGGCCGTGCAGTCGGCCGCCGTGGCACCGGACGGCCTACGCGTGAGCGTGGCCTGCGCCGGCATCGGGACGGCGCAGAAGACGGCAGGCCGAAACGGGCCGCACGACCTCACGAGCTTCGAGCGGGTGGTGGCCGTGAACCTAGTCGGCTCGTTCAACCTCCTGCGCCTGGCCGCGGACGCGATGCGGGCCAACGAGCCGACCAACTCGGGCCAGCGAGGCGTTTGCCTGAGCACGGCCTCGATCGCGGCCTACGACGGCCAGATGGGGCAGGTGGCCTACGCCGCCTCGAAGGGCGCCATCACGTCGATGACCCTGCCCGCAGCCCGCGACCTGGCCGCCGACGGGATCCGCGTGGTCACCATCGCGCCAGGGCTCTTCGACACGCCGCTGCTGGCGGGCCTGCCCGAGAAGGCACGCGAGGCGCTGGGCACCAGCGTGCCGTTCCCGCCGCGGCTGGGGCGCCCGGAGGAGTTCGCCGAGCTGGCGCTGCACGTCGTGGCCAACGAGATGATCAACGGCGAGGTCATCAGGCTGGACGGCGCGCTGCGGATGGCCCCCCGGTAAGCGTCGAGCGGCGGTGCTCGGCCGGCCAACGGTCGGCCTGCGCTCCGGCGGAGACGATCGAGCGTCGGTGCTCGGCCGGCCAACGCCCGGCC
>JALZII010000072.1 GCA_030860365.1 Actinomycetota bacterium | reverse complement strand
TCTGCCGGGAGCGCTTCAACAAGGCCAACCCCGAGACGGGCATCTACTTCGATCAGGACTGGGCCTCGCTCGCCGCGGTCATGCCGGTCGCCTCCGGCGGGATCCACGCCGGCCAGATGCACCAGCTGTTGGACTACCTCGGCGAGGACACCGTGCTGCAGTTCGGCGGCGGCACGATCGGCCACCCGATGGGCATCGCCGCAGGCGCCACCGCCAACCGCGTGGGCGCGGAGGCGATGATCAAGGCACGCAACGAGGGCGCGGACTACGTCAACGACGGCCCGGACATCCTCAACGAAGCAGCCAAGGGCTGCCCCGAGCTCGCTTCCGCGCTGGAGGTCTGGTCGGACATCACGTTCGACTTCGAGTCGACCGACACCGCGGACACCACTGCAACCGCCACGGCCAGCAGCTAAGCCCGGCCAAAGAGAGGAGATAGAGCATGAGGATCAGCCAGGGCACCTTCTCATTCCTGCCGGACCTGACCGACGAGGAGATCACGGCCCAGATCAAGTACGCGCTCGGCAACGGCTGGGCGACGATGGTCGAGTACACCGACGATCCGCATCCCCGCAACTACCTGTGGGAGATGTGGAAGCAGCCCAACTTCGACCTCGAGGAGGACGAGGTCGACCCGGTCCTGCAGGACATCAAGGACTGCCGCGAGGCCTACCCCAACCACTACGTGAAGCTGGTCTGCTACGACAGCGGCCTGGGCAAGCAGACCACGAAGCTCGCGTTCATGGTCAACCGGCCGGCCGAGGAGCCCGGCTTCCGCGTGGAGCGCCAGGAGACCCACGACCGCACGATGAACTACACGCTCCACCCCTACGTGGCGGATAACCCCTCCGGCCGGCGCTACGGCAACGACGGCTCGATGACGTCTGAGCGTGACGCCGCGGGCGTGCAGGACGCCATGCCGGGCCAGGACTCCCCCAAGGGAGTCCGCGACGCCGCCTCCGCGGGCGAGGACGTCAAGCCGGAGAGCGATGAGGGCGTCGGCGAATCCTAGTGAGCCCACGCGGGCGCGACACGACCGGCCGCTGGCTGGATCCGGAGAGTAAGGGCGAGATGGGCGGCGATCAGGCCGAGGCCGGCGGCAGCAACGGCGGCTCCTCCTCCGAGGAGTTCAGCGGCGAGGTCATCGCCCCGGACAAGGAGGCCGAGGAGGGATCGGCGGTCGAGTCGGTGGACTTCTCCGGAGCCGTCTCCGACGGCGAGGCCGACGTCGGGACTGTCGTCCGAGACTCGCGCATCCACGAGGTGCTCGAGGAGATGGACCGCACGCTGATCGGGCTGAAGCCCGTGAAGCAGAGGATCAAGGAGATCGCCGCCCTGCTGGTGATCGATCGGCTGCGCGAGCAGATGGAGCTCACCTCCACGCGCCCGACGCTGCACATGAGCTTCACCGGCAACCCCGGCACGGGCAAGACGACCGTGGCCCTGCGGATCGCATCCATCCTCCACCGGCTCGGGTACATCGAGAAGGGTCAGCTGGTTTCGGTCACCCGCGACGACCTGGTCGGCCAGTACGTCGGTCACACCGCACCGAAGACCAAGGAGGTCGTCAAGCGCGCCAAGGGAGGCGTGCTCTTCATCGACGAGGCGTACTACCTGCACCGCCCGGAGAACGAGCGCGACTACGGCCAGGAGGCGATCGAGGTGCTGCTCTCGGTGATGGAGTCCGAGCGCCAGAACCTCGTGGTGGTGATGGCCGGCTACAAGGATCGGATGGACGCCTTCTTCGGAGACAATCCGGGGTTGGGCTCGCGCGTGGCCCATCACATCGAGTTCCCCGACTACTCGGCCGAGGAGCTGCTGCAGATGGCCCAGCTCATGGTCGTCCAGCAGGGCTACGAGCTGAGCGAGGACGCCACCGAAGCGCTGCACGAGTACATCGAGCGACGGCGGCAGCGACGGCGCTTCGCCTACGGGCGCAGCATCCGCAACGCCATCGAACGGGCGCGGATGCGCCAGGCCACCCGGCTGTTCGAATCGGGCGAGAAGCTCGACAAGAGGGATCTTGTCACCATCGAGGCCGACGACATCCGCCAGAGCTCGGTGTTCGACGATGTCGAGGAGCAGGCCCCCGACGACGACGACACGGCTTCGAAGGAAGGGCAGGGAGAGAGTTGACGCCAATGCCGCCGCAACAGAGGAGGGCCACGTGCCTCGACCGGTGATCCTGGGCGTCGTGGGCGACTCAGGGGCGGGCAAGACCACCATCACGGCGGGGCTGGAGGGCATCCTGGGCGAGGAGCAGGTCACTGCTTTCTCCACCGACGACTACCACCGCTACGACCGCGAACAGCGCGCCGAGATCGGTATCACGCCCCTGCATCCGGACGCCAACTACATGGACATCCTCTCCCAGCATCTCTCGCTTCTGCAGCAGGGAGAGCCCATCCTCAAGCCCGTCTACGGGCACTCGGGGGGGACTTTCGGCCCGCCGGTCTACGTGAGCTCGAAGCCCTTCGCCGTCGTGGAGGGGCTGCTCGGCTACTACGACGAGGGCATGCGGGACTGCTACGACCTGCGGGTCTACCTCGCCCCTCCGGAGGAGCTGCGCCTGAAGTGGAAGCTCCAGCGCGACTCCACGAAGCGCGGGTACACCGAGGACGAGGTCAAGGCCGACCTCGAAAAGCGCGAGCCCGACTCGGCCCAGTTCATCCGGCCCCAAGAGCGTCATGCCGACCTGGTCGTGTCCTTCAGGGAAGGCGAGGGTGGCGAGGCCCACGCACTGGACGCCGAACTGCTCCTGCGCGACACGGTTCCCCAACCCGATCTCTCACCGCTCATCGGCGACGGCGACCGCGGGATCACGATCGACGAGGGCGATTCCGAGCGCCACGTGAACATCGCCGGCGACATCGAGCAAGAGCAGGCCGCCGAGATCGAGGAGGCGATCTGGGAGAAGCTCCACTTCGCCTCGCATCTGCGCTCCGAGCGCCTGGGCGAGGTCACGATCGGCGACGACGTCCATCGCTCCGAGTCGCTTGCCGTCGTGCAGCTGTTGATCCTGTACCACCTGGTGACGGCCAAGGCGGCCGTCGCACTGGGAGGCGCCGGACACCGGGCGGAGAACGAGGACTCCCGGGCGGACCAAGAAGACCCTGCAACGGTCGAGTAGATGGCGCGCCCTGGCCGGCCCATCGTTCTCGGCGTCGTCGGCGATTCGGCGTCGGGAAAGACCACCCTCACCAGGGGCCTCGTGCGGGTCCTCGGCGAGGACCAGGTCACCCACGTCTGCACCGACGACTATCACCGCTACGACCGCAAGCAGCGCGCCGAGACGGGCATCACGCCGCTCGACCCGGCCTGCAACTACGTCGACGTCATGGGTCAGGACCTGCACCACCTGAAAAGCGGCGAGGGGATCCTCAAGCCGGTCTACCAGCACGCCGACGGCACCTTCGGGCCGCCCGTCTACGTCAAGCCGCACGGGTTCGCGATCGTCGAGGGCCTGCTCGGCTACCACACGGGCGAGATGCGCGAGTGCTACGACGTCCGGGTCTTCCTCGCCCCGCCCGAGGACCTGCGGCGCAAGTGGAAGGTCCAGCGCGACTGCTCGAGGCGGGGCTACACCACCGACGAGGTCCTGGCCGAGCTCGATCGCCGCGAGCCGGACTCCGCGGCCTTCATCCGCCCTCAGAAGCGCCACGCCGACATGGTGGTGTCCTTCATGTCGAGCGACGGCGGCGATCCCGACATGCTCGACGCCGAGCTGACCCTGCGGGAGGGCCTCCCCCACCCCGACCTGTCCGGGTTCATCGGCAACGAGGCCCGCGGGATCACGATGGTCGAGCGCGCGTCCGAACGCCACATCTGCATTCCCGGCGACATCGACCCCGACCGCGCCGCCGAGGTCGAGGAGGCGATCTGGGACAAGCTGCACTTCGCGACCCACCTTCGCAGCCAGCGGCTGGGCGAGTTCACGATCGGGATCGACCTCCACCGCTCGGAGTCGCTCGCCCTCGTCCAGCTCTTGATCCTCTACCACCTGGCCACCGCGCGGGCCGCGATCTCGCTGGGAGGCGACGGCGCTCGCGGACTGGCAGTAAGCCTGCCGCGCCAGCAAGGTGCGGAAGCCGGCGCCGTTGAGGCCGGCGAGGCTGAGTCCGAGCGCCAGCCCGCCGCCACCGTCGAGTCCTGAGCGCGCAGCAGCGGCGCGGGCGCCAGGGCGCTTCCTACAGCGCGCCGCCGGACGAGCCGGAGGTCCCCCCCGCCCGCTCGAGCGCTTGGCTGCCCTGGCTGCGCACAAAGGCCAGGAACTCCCCGACGGGCGGGCGGAGGAGTCCGTGCTCTGGACGCAGGAGGTACCAGTGGCGCTGCGGCAGCGCCGCGCTGACGTCGATGGTCGCCAGCAGCCCCACCTCCAGCTCGAGCCGGGCTGTGAGACGGGACTGCAGAGAGACACCCAGGCCCGCTCGTGCCGCCTCCTTGATCGCCCCGTTGGAGCCGAGCGTGAGCAGCGGCGGTCGCAGCTCGTGCGCCGCGAGGAACTCCTCGGTCATCGTGCGCGTCCCGGAGCCGTCTTCGCGCAGCAACCAGGGCCGCCCGGCCAGCTCTTCGATCGGCACTTCCCGCCTGCCCGAGAGCGGATCGTCGGCCGCCGTGATGATCGCGGTCGGATTTGCGAGGAAGCGCTCGCCGACGACTCCCTCGCTGGGCGGTCGACCCCCGACCGCCACGTCCGAGCGGTGGCTGCGCACACGCTCGAACACGCGCTGGCGGTTGCCTACGTCCAGGCTCAGCGCGATATCTGGATAAGACGACGAGAACGCCTGCATCAGCGGCGGGACGATGTGCTCGCCCGCGGTCGTCACGGCCGCGATGCGCAGCTCCTTCGCCGCCACCTGCGCGGCCTCGCGGGAGGCCCTCGTGCCCTGCTCCAGAAGCCCGAGGACGTCTGCCGCATAGGGGACGAACGCCTCCCCGGCGGGTGTCGGGCGGATGCTCCTGCCGTTGCGCTCGGTCAGCTCCACGCCGAGCTCGCGCGACAGCGCGGACATCGCGGCGGACACCGACGGCTGGGTGACGATCAGCTCGTCCGCGGCCGCGGTCACAGAGCCGGTCCTAAAGACGGCCAGGAAGCTCCGAAGCTGCGTCTGCGTTATAGCCAATTCTCGAACCTAGCCCCCAGAAACTAGCGTCTCTGTCTATCTCAGTTCATAGAGATATGTCTATGCACATACGCAAGGTCCGATGGATTGAGACCACCCGGCCGTGTTTGTATCGATCCGCATTAGTGTTCCAGATGTTCGGGAGGCTCCTTCCATGTCGGATCAGTCGCAAGTCCTGCTCGTCGCCAACCGCACGGCTATGACTGCCCGGCTGCGCGAGGCCATCAAGTGCCGTGCGGAACGGGGCGACACCCGCTTCCACCTGCTCGTGCCCTCCCATCCCCGCGGACTCCACCGCGTGGTCGACCCGGAGGTGGCGGGGCGCGAAGAGGCAGAGGCGCGCCTCGAGGCCGCGCTTCCGTTCCTCGGAGAGGCAGCGGGGTGCGAGGTCACCGGCGAGGTCGGGTCCGCCGACCCCCTGGCCGCGATTCAGGACGTGCTGGGCCGCGAGCGCTTCGACGAGCTGATCATCTCCACTCAGCCGCGGCGCGTCTCGCGCTGGCTGCGTCTCGACCTCCCGAGCAAGGCGCGTGTCCTCGGGCTTCCCGTCACCCACATCGAGACCGAGGAGGTTCCGGAGGAGCTCCCGCAGGAGCCCCTCCTGGCACACACCGTCTAGCAGCGCGTAAGCGGGGCCGTCGCGTTCCAGCCTTCCTCGCAGTCGCGGGACCTCCTCGCAGTCGCGGGAGGGTGTAGGATCGTGACAATCGTTACTCGAGGAGGGGTATGCTCGTACGGGACGGCATGAACCGGATCGTGGTTACCGTCGGCCCCAGCCATTCGCTGAGGGACGCCGCTCGTCGCATGACCGACCACGGTGTGGGCGCCGCCGTCGTGCTGGACAACGAGCAGTCGGGCCCGGGCATCATCACCGAGCGCGACGTCCTGTACGCCACAGGAGGCGGGCAGGACATCGACGACGAGCTGGTGGGGGACCACCTCTCGCCCAAGCTGATCTACGCCTACGAGGATTGGCCGCTGGAGAAGGCCGCCGAGGAGATGACCCGTGGCCGCTTCCGTCACGTCATCGTCCTCGACCAAGACAGCGCGGCCGTCGGGATCCTCTCGATGCGTGACATCGTCCGCTGCTGGATCGGCGATGGAGCGACCTGCGACGTCGCCTGAGCCTCGTCCGTCGAGGCGAGCGAGCGTTTGACCGTATCGAGTGCTCTTGGCCGCCGGCGACCTTCGCTCGGTGGCCGGGCACCCCCGCGAATGCTCGCGCTGCTGCTCAGAGGGCTGCGACCCTAGGATCAGCTGGTGCGGGCGGCTGAGCTGCCCCGACCAGTTCAGCCTGCCGCTGCGCGGGCCTGGTCGAGCTCCTTCTGCACCGTTGCGCGCTGGTTGGGGATCTGGAGGCGGCGCTCGAGCACGGCCACCGCCTCGTCGGCGCGGCCGCTCAGGCGCAGCGCGCGGCCCAAGTTGTAGAGGGCGAACGCGTACTTGACGTTGGTGGTGCCCGGCGGGAAGGCCCCCACGGCGCGCTCGAGCACCGGGACGGCCTGGGCGTGCTGCCCGCGGTTCAGGAGGCCGAAGCCCTGCCTGTTGAGGCGGGCGCCCTCGGCAGCGCCCCCCTTGTTTGCCGGTTGGGGGACGCCCGCGGGAGCGACGTCTCCGGTGCCCGCGCCGGCGCCCTGGTCGCCTGAGCCGCCGGCGCCCTGGTCGCCCGCGGCACCGCCCTCGTCCCCCGAGGGAGCGGCGGGCTGGGAGGATCTCTCCTCACCCTGTCCGCTTCGGGTTCCTTCCCGGGCGGGCTCAGGATCTTCTCCCCCGCCCCCCGCCAGGGCGACAACGACCACCACTGCGACGGCCAAGGCCAGGCCGGCGGCCACGAGCCCGGCGGGGACGCTGCGCCGCGGTGCCGCGTACTGGCCGCGGCGGGGCGGTGAAGGCGGAATCGCCCGCGCAGCGGCGGCAGGAGACGGCCCGCGCGGGGCGGAAG
>JALZII010000053.1 GCA_030860365.1 Actinomycetota bacterium | reverse complement strand
CGGTCCGGTGGGCTCGTACTCCGCCGCGAAGGACGCGGGCCTGGGCCCGAAGCGCTCTGAGCGAAAGCGGACGGTCCCTCCGGCGCTGCGCAGCGAGACCCGAGCCCGGAGGTAGGGAAGGCCGAAGGCCCGCCGGCCGATCTCCAGCGCGACGGCGTTGTGCACGTCGAGGCTGAGGAAGAGAATGCCCGGGCGGCCCCCGTGGGTGACGTAGGTCCGGACGTTGATCTCGGGAAAGCTCGAGGTGCCCACTACCGGTGGGCACCACGCGAAGCGGACCGTCTGCATCCGGAACGCGACCACCCCGACGAAGGCCCGGCCGCCGAAGAGATCGGGCTCCAGCGGAGCAGGCACCAGCCGGCGGGCGACGTCGACGTCGAGGGGCCAGTGCGCGAAGAGGAGGTCGTTCCAGCTCTGGCCGATGACCCAGGTGTCGGACGACACGGGCCAGGGCCTGTGGCCGGTCGCCGCGAGGCTCCGATGCTGGGCGAGGGCGCGGCGCGCCGGTCCCAGGTGTCCGAGCGGCGCCGCTACCGCCGTCTACGCAACACGCGCACGAGGCCCCGCCGTCGGGCGCGCCGCTCCTCGTGACGTCGCACGGTGTCGCCGATCAGCCAGAACATCGGCGGCCAGAGGCCCACGAAGAGAGCGCGCCGCTCGGCGTTGTCGCGCTCGTCCTCCCCGATGGTCTTGGCCCGGATCCAGAGCACGATGCACAGGCCGATCGCCCCGAGCGACCCGGCGTAGAGGTGCTCGCTGCGCAGTCCTGGCGGGACGGGTAGACCGGGCTCCATGGTGCGCGGACAGCTTGACGCATCGGCGTGACGAGCACCCCGAGGGGGTAGGACTGCGCCGCGTGCCGCGCCGCCAGCCCCGAACCCAGCGCCTCAGGACAGCCGCGCGCTGGCCCGTTGGCCTCGCCTTTACGGCCTGGAGCTACATGTGGCGCACGACGGCGGTGCATCGGTGGGAGATCACGGGATTTGGGTCCGACCAGGACGCCGTGCCCGAGCTCTCCGGCGAGGACGCCCTCGACGACGTGCAGAGGACCGCCGAGGGAACGGGGCCGCTCCTGCACCGCATCTACCGCACCCGGATCGTCGGCAGCGGCTTCGGGCCGGAGGAGCTGATGGAGCGGATCGTTGCCGACCTCGACCGCATCGCCCCCGCGGGCTTCGCGACGTTCGAGAAGCTCGAGGGCGAGGGGCCGCTCGCACTGGGTGACGAGTACGTCGTGCGGATGCCCGGCCCGTGGGACGGGCCCGTGCGTGCGGTCTCCGTTCGGCCCGACGCCTTCCGTCTCGCGACGCTGACGGGTCATCTGGAGGCCGGCCAGATCGAGTTCCGTGCGCGCACCGACCTCCATGCCCTCGAGTTCACGATCGAGTCCTGGGCGCGGAGCGGCGACCGGCTCTCGAACCTCATGTACACCCACCTACGACTGGCCAAGGAGGTCCAGCTTCACATGTGGACCTCGGTGCTCGAGCGCGTGGTGAAGCTGGCCGAAGGCACGATGTCGGGCGGCGTCGTCATCACCACGCGTCGGGTCGAGGCCGCCCGCTCGAGCTCGGAGCCCACGGGCAAGACGAGCCGGCTGTCGAAGCGCCGCTTGGCCCGGCTGTCGCAGCGCAGGGTGAACTTCGACACCTCGCGGATCGCGGAGTACACGCGGTCGACCGGCTGGCACGTCGACGACATGGTCCAGCCGCTCCCGCACGAGCCCTCCGGGCCCCCGCTGCCCGGCGGAGTCTGGGAGACGACCCGTCGGCTCCTGCTCGACTACCAGGTCGGGGACCCGAGCATCGTACGGGCCGTCTACCGCAACGAGGCGCCGCTCGAGGGTCGCGACATGCTCCTGTGGATCCGCTTCCTGGGTCTCCGGTTCGCTGTCGGCGTGCGGATCAGCGAGGTCTACGAGGAGGAGCGCGAAGTCGGGGGGCGCAGCGCGCATGTGTTCGGCTGGGCTTACCGGACGCTGGAGGGCCACTTCGAGCAGGGCGAGATGCACTACCAGGTGTGGAAGTGGCTTGACACGGGCGACGTCGAGTTCCGTCTCCACGCCATCTCCAAGGCGGCGTCCGCCGGGCCGTGGGTGCTCCGAACCGGCTTCCGGCTCGTGGGGCGCTTCAACCAGCTGCGCTTCTACCGCCAGACCTGCCGGCGCGTCCGGCGGCTCTCGGAGGCCGAGCTCGAGACCCGCCGCGTGGTCGAGGCGGCCTGACCTCGACGCCGTGTCCCTCGAGCCCTTCAGCGTGCTCGCCGCCAGGCGCGACCCACCACTCGCGGAGCTCGCGCTCGCACTTGCGGCCGAGCTCGCCGACGTCGACGAGCCGGGGGCGCTGGCCGAGCTCGACCGGCTGGGAGCTGAGGCCGCGTGGGTGGCGGGTGGCAGCCCTCGCCAGCAGGCCGATGCGCTGACGGAGGTGCTCGGCCGCCGCTGCGGCTTCGTGGGAGACCACGAGGACTACGACAACCCCGACAACTCGATGCTCGACCTCGTGCTCGATCGCCGCAGGGGCCTGCCGATCCTGCTGTCGGTGGTCTACGTGGAGGTGGCGAGGCGGGCCGGTATCGAGCTGAGCGGTGTGGGCTTGCCGGGCCACTACGTGGTCGGCCACTTCGGCCAGGCCCCGCCGATACTGCTCGATCCCTTCGCCGGTGGCACAGAGCTCGAGGTTCCGGCCTCCACCGTGCTGCGCCCGTGGGGCACTCACCACACTGTGCTTCGGATGTTGAACAACCTCCTCGGCTCCTACCAGCGGCGGGCCGACCTCACCCGTGCCATCCGGGTCGCCGAGATGCGCCTAGAGCTCCCACTCGCGGGGCCAGAGGAGGCTGCCCTCGGGGCGGAGTTGCGCTCGCTGCGGGCGCGCCTGAACTAGTGGACCTAGGCGGTCCGACGGCCCACGATCGCGTAGTAGTAGATCGGTTCGCCCGACATGCGAAGCCTGTGGCGAAAGCGCTCGAGGTGACGCACCTCGGTGCCGTGCTCGCCCCTTCTCAGGGCGGCGACGTACTCGGCGAGCTGACCCCCATCGGGCGTCAGCACCTCCTCGGCTGCGGTGACAGCCAGCCAGGCTCCGGGAGGAAAGGCCCGCCAGGCCCGGTCGAAGCTGGTGGCCTCGATGTGGCCGAGCCCGAGGGCGCCGGCCCCGACCAGGCAGTTCAGTTCGTGGTCGGTGACCAGGGAGCCGATCGAGAAGTCATCGAGATCGCCGATCAGATACTCGGCGTAGAGGCCGGGGCGGTCTCGGCGGGCTGCGGGTCCGGCCTCGGGCTCGTTGTCGAGGCCGATCAGCGGAGCTTGGACTCCCAGCCCGCGCAGCTCTTCGCCCACGACTCCGTTGCCCGCGCCGATGTCCAGGACGCGCAGGTCCGAGAGCGAGGCGCCCTCCGCATCGACCTCCTTGGCCAGAGCGCCCGCGAGCTCGGACGGGGAGGCGCAGGCCAGCTGTCGCTGCACCACGTCCTCGTAGAGCCCCGGTATGGCGTACACCCGCCCGTACTCGTGGAGGGCCATCTCCTCCTGTCGTCCGTCCTCGAAGTGAACGGTCAGGCGCTCCTCCTCCTGGGAGCGGCCCGGACGCCTGTCGAGCTCGGCTGTGAAGCTCACTGTGCAGTCACTGTTTCCTCAGGCGAGGTGTTGCCCAGGCGGGCGCACCCGAAACGAGCGTCGGTGTGCACATTGCTGTGGCGGAAAGTGCCCTGCCGACGAGGATTTCGATGTGCTGTTGCGGGTAGGCGTCCACCGTCCTGGGGTCGGTCATCGCGCGCGTGAGGGCCTTGGCCGCCCCGCGCGGCTGGCGGTCGACGCCGCGGGCATGGCGCTCGGGGGAGCGCTTGCCGGAGTGGCGGCAGTGCGCGGCGCCAAGGCGTTCCACCCCGATG
>JALZII010000052.1 GCA_030860365.1 Actinomycetota bacterium | reverse complement strand
CGTCGAAGTTCCTCGCGAAGGTCCAGTCCGAGCAGCCCGGGGCCGTTGCCGGCATCACCGTGCTCAACCACGTGGGAGAGAGGTGCAAAGGCCGCTACGACGCCGGCGGCAGGCGGGAGAACCGCCGCTACCGGCGCTGGATCGACGCCTTTGTGCAGGGGGTCGGGAACGCCCGCGTGATCATCGGCTTCGAGCCCGACTCGCTGGGCACGCTGAAGTGCCTGGTCCCCGCCGCTCGCCGGGCGCGGCTGCGCAACATGAGCTACGGGGTCGACAAGCTTGCCAAGCTCCCGAACGCCACCGTCTACGTCGAGGCCACCGCCTCCGACTGGCGTCCGGCGCGTGAGGTGGCCCGCTACCTCAGGGCGGTGAACATCCGCAAGGTGCGCGGCTTCATGCTCAACGCGACCCACCTCGACTTCACGAGCCGCAACGTCCGCTACGGCCAGCGCCTCTCGAGGATGGTGGGGGGCAAGAGCTTCGTCGTCAACACCGACGAGAACGGCAGCGGCAGGCAGACCTACCGCCGGTTCAACCGGCGCACCCGGAAGTTCGACTTCTTCAACGTGTTCTGCAACCCGACGAACTCGTCGCTGGGCCACCCGCCCACCACCACGCGCGACCTCAACGGCAACGCCCTCCCCCGCAAGGTGGACGGCTACCTGTGGATCAGCCGGCCCGCGGCGTCGGCCGGGTCCTGCCGCCAGTACCCGGGCAGGTACGCGATGCGCGGCGGCCCGAACGCCGGCACGTTCTGGCTCAAGCGCGCGCTGATCCTGGCCGAGCGCTCGAAGTTCGAGTAGCTGGAGCCCGCAAGGATCTCTCCTCTCGCCGCTCCAAACCCCGAGGCGGTGCACCCCACCCGCATGCGCGCCTGATCGGGAACCTTACCCTTGGGTGTCAGATTCCGGCAAGGACGCTGCGCTGCTCTCGTCAGGCGTCCTCCGGAGGTGCCCCCAGCGGCACCTTCGGGGTGCGCGGCACGCGCACCGCCGACGGGCCCACGCCCTGGCGGCAGTCGCGCAGCCGGTAGAGCTCGATCTGCGGCCCCGGCCGGCTGAAGGCCCCGGGGTAGTAGTTGTAGGAGAGGTCGAAGTCGAAGGGCGGTCGCTCGGCGTCCTTGCGGTAGGGGCTCCAGACCTTCACGAGGTCGGCCTCGCGCTCGAGGCGGCGGTAGTAGGCACGCACCCTCGGCGAGCCGATCCGCTCCACGCGCTCGCGCACCAGGCTGAGGGTGAGGGCGGTGCAGTAGCCGTAGAAGCGCATGTCGTCGACGGCCCGCGGGGTGAGCGCGAAGTGGTAGTTCGAGGACTTCAGCTTGTTGGCCGGGCGGGCGAACTGCCCGGGCTCTTGTGGGTCACAGGTTCGCCTCCCGCCCGCGGTGCGGTAGGAGAAGCCGGGGCCCGGGCAGGGCAGCAGCCAGGCGGGCAGCCGGCCGTCGGGCGCGGCGCGGTAGAAGCGGTCGGGGATCGCGGGCTCGATCGAGATGCGCAGCTGAGGCGGAAAATGGCGCTGCAGGTAGCGCCGAGCCTCGAGACGCGTGTCCTCGCGGCCGAGCACGACTGCCGAGCGCACGTCGGCCAACACCGTCTGCACCAGCACCAGCGCGGTGAGCGCCGCCACCGCCACCGGCGCGAGGCGCGGCCGGCGCCGCGTCAGCCAATCGCCCGCCTGCACCAGGGCCACCGCGGCCAGCAGCGCCAGCGCGGGGTAGGCGGGGAGCAGCCAGCGCCCGAAGTAGCGCGACTGCAGGCTCAGGTACACGAACAGCGCCAGGGGAAAGGTGGCCAGCAGCAACGCGCGGCGCCAGTCTCGCCGCGCGAGCACCACCACGCCGCCCAGGGCGGCCAGCGCCACCGCCCAGCCGAGGCCCCAGGTGAGGCTGTCGAGGTAGTAGAGCGGCGCGCTTCCCTCCTGGCCGGCCTTGGCGAGGTTGCCCGCCACCTCGGCCTGGGCCTGCACCTTGTCGCGGAACTCCTGGAAGTGGACGATCAGGTACGGGTTCAGCGCCGCGAACGTGACGGCCGTGCACACCAGTGCCAGCAGGCCGCTCAGGACCGTCCTCAAGGGCTCGGCGCGCAGCCGCAGCAGCGCGGCCAGGCCGACCGGCAGCAGCACCAACCCGGCCGTGTACTTGAACGACAGCGCGAGGCCCGCCGCGGCGCCGGCCAGCGCGAACCAGCGGCGCCCCCCGTCCTCCAGCGCCTTGACCGCAAGTCCCAGCGCGAGGGCCACGCCGGTCAGTGCGCCCACGTCGGTCACCGCCTGCCGCGAGTAGGTGACGGCCAGGAAGGCGAACGTGAGCACCGCCGCCGCCACCAGGCCCTCGCGCCGGCCGAACAGGCGCTTCCCCGCGAAGTAGAGGGCCACCACGCCGCCCATGCACACCAGCGCGGTGAAGGTGCGGGCGCCGATCCAGATGTTCCTCGGGTCGGTGGGAAACTGGTTGGTGATGTTGCCGCGCGGGAGGTCGAACCAGTGTCCCAGCACTCCGAACTGGAAGCGCAGGGCGACGTAGATCAGGTAGGTGAACGTGGTGGGGTTCTCGTAGTAGCCGGGGTCGTAGTCCTTGCGGAACATCGCCACCGCGCGGGAGGTGTAGTTCTCGGCCTCGTCGTGGGTGAAGACGTAGGGCAGGCCGTAGTCGTTGTTGACCACTCGGATCGCTAGGCCCACCAGCACGATGCCGGCGAGCACGAGGGGAGCCGGGCGCCCTAGCGCACGGAGCGCAGCCCGAGCGCTGGTCGGGCGAGCACCGCGCGCTCGTCTTCCTAGCGCACGGAGCGCAGCCCGAGCGCCTTGGGAGGAGCGCAGCCCGATCGTTGATCGGGCGAGCACCGCACCGATCGATCTCGGGCGAGCACCGCGCGCTCGCGGTTCAGACGGGCGGACGCGGCTCAAGGCCTTACCTCGGGGCGGCGATGCTCGTGGTAAGGCCGTCCGGCGGGGTGCCGTTGACCTCCAGAACGCGCCACGGCCCGACCTCGGCGAGGGTCTCCACATCGGAGCCGAAGACGATCGTCGGCGGGCGCCCGGAGTGGCGGAAGCGGGCGGTGAAGACCACCCGGCGCGGCGCGCCCTTTCGCTGGATCGCGCGGATCGGCAGCTTGAGCTCCCAGGCCATGTGGGTCACGAAGCCGCGGTTGACGAACGGCTTGCCGTGCTTGACGACCTTGGCCGGCCCGCCCGCCCGCTCGATCGCATCCTCGAACTGCTGATGGAGGGTGGCGTTGCCGACCGCGAACGACACCTCGCGCGCCGCGTGGGGCGCACGCAGGTAGGCGAAGGGCGCTGTCACCGCCACCAGCAGGCAGGCGATGGCGACGCGGCCGGGGGTGGTGGAGCCCAGGGCCACCAGGCGGGCCACGCCGATCCCGGCGAGCACCGTGGTCACGCCCACCGCGAGCAGGAAGTAGCGCGGGTTCCCGGAGAACCCGCCCTGGGTCATGATCGAGACCAGGACGAGCCAGAATGCCACGGCGCCGCCCATGCCGATGATCGCCCAGTTGCGCTGGCGGATGCCCCAGATCAGCCCGAACAGCGCGCAGAGCTTGAGCGGGTGGAGCATCAGCCCCGCGCTGCGGTGCAGCGCGGCGAGCCACGGGTGCTCTTGGCGCGAGAGGCTCCAGGCCGGCTCGCTGCGGGCCTGCTTGCCGGCGCTCAACGGGTCACCCGACCCGATCCACTCGGGCACCAGCCACATGACCGGGAGCAAGACCAGACAGCCGGCCACCAGGGCCCGGTGCTCGGGCTCTTTCAGCCACACGAAGACCGCGTATAGCCCCAGCAGGGGCCAGAACTCCGGTCGGTTCAGCGCCACCAGGAAGCCGAGGAAGAAGGCGTGGCCGCGATGCCCGTCGAGGTGGCGTTCGATGCCCCACAACAGGAGGCCGGCGGCGAGCGGCTCGGTGAAGCCCTGAGCGATGAGGAGGCCCCAGCGGGGGGTGATGCACATGACCGCAGCGGCGGTCATGCCGGCGGTCACCGCGACCCAGCGCTCGGGCCCCGCCAGGCGCGAGGCCAGGCGGTAGGCCATGGCGATCGAGAGGAAGCCCCCGGCCCGGGCAACGATCAGCCACAGCATGGCGGGGATGCCGTCGTCGATCTTGGAGAACGGGGCGAAGATCGCGGTGAAGACGACCGGGAACGGCTTCCACGAGGGACCGCCCAGGGTGTCGAGCTCGAGCAGGGGTATCTGGCGGCCCCAGACGACCCACGCCCACGAGTCGAAATGCAGCCCGCGAGCCGGAAGAAGAAGAGAGAGGGCCGCAAGGACTAAGCACCCGAGCACGACCTTGCGCACGCGAGGAGCGTAGCGGGGAGACCGGTCCCCGCTGGTAGATTGACTCGTGAGTCAACATGCTCCAGACCCCGGCCACAGAGCTCGACCAGCGCCACCTCGAGAGGGCCATCGAGCTGGCCGGCGAGGCACGTGGGCGCACCGGGCCCAACCCGCTCGTGGGCGCCGTGGTGGTCAAGTCCGGGCGGGTGATCGGCGAGGGCTTCCACGCCGCCGCGGGCGAGCCTCACGCAGAGCGGATCGCCCTGGCCGCGTGCACCGAGGACCCCGCGGGGGCGACCCTCTACGTCTCGCTGGAGCCGTGCGCCCACACCGGCCGGACGCCTCCCTGCACCGACGCCATCCTCGCGGCCGGCATCGCCCGCGTGGTGGTGGCCTCCGATGACCCCTCGAGTAGGGCAAGCGGTCGAGGGCTCGGCGTGCTGCGCGACGATGGGGTTCAGGTGGACTCCGCCGATGGCGAGGTCGCCCGGGCCGCGCGGCTGCTCAACCAGCCCTTCCGAAAGCACGCGCGCACCGGCCGCCCCCACGTGGTGCTCAAGCTGGCGATGACGCTCGACGGCAAGGTGGCCACCCGCACCGGCGACTCGCGCTGGATCTCGGGCGAGGCCAGCCGCGCGCGGGTTCACCGCTGGCGCTCGGACTGCGACGCTGTGGCCGTGGGCCTCGGCACCGTGCGCGCCGACGACCCGCTGCTCACCGCGCGGGCCCCCGACTCCTCCGACGGCGACCAGCCGCTGCGCGTGATCTTCGACTCCGAGGCCCGTCTGCCCCACGACGCCCAGGTCGTCCGGGGCGCAGGCGGCGATGTCGCGCCCGTGCTCGTCGTCCGCTCGCGGGCCGCCTCGCGGACCTCCGTCGACAAGCTCCGGGCCGCCGGGGTGGACGTGCTGAGCGTAAGTGGCCAGAACGAGGCCTCGCGGGTGAGCGCGGCGCTGTCCGAGCTCGGCTCGCGCGAGATCCAGTCGCTGCTCTTGGAGGGCGGCCCGCACCTGGCCGGCGCCTTCCTCGAGGCCGGTGAGGTCGACGAGGCACGGGTGTTCGTGGCCCCCGTGCTGGCCGGCGGACGCGACGCGCGGACCGCAGTCGAGGGCGAGGGCGCTGAGCACATCGCGGCAGCGACCCGGGCCCTGTCCACCGAGGTCGAAGTGATCGACGAGGACGTGTTGATAACCGCGAGGCTGCGCGAGTGGTGAGCAGATCTACATGCTCGCGGCGCCTCACCCATGTGCGCAGCGAGCCCAAGGCGAGCTAGCAGTTGTTCACGGGACTCGTTCAGGGCACGGGGACGGTGGAGACGACGGGAGAGGGGCGCCTACGCGTGGCCACGCCACTCGGCTCCGAGCTCGCGGAAGGGGACTCGGTCGCGGTGAACGGCGTGTGCCTCACGGCGACCGAGGCCGGCCCGGACGGATTCTCGGCCGACGTGATGCCGGAGACGCTGCGGCGAACTTCGTTGAACCACAGCGGACGGGTGAACCTCGAGCTGCCGCTGCGCGCCTCGGACCGCCTCGGGGGCCACATCGTGCAGGGCCACGTCGATGGGACGGCCGAGGTCGCCTCGGTAGACGAGGAGGGCAACGCGCGAGTAGTGCGGCTGAGCCCCCCGCCCGAGCTCCTGCGCTACGTGGTCGTCAGGGGCTCGATCGCCGTCGACGGCGTCTCGCTGACCGTGGCCTCGGTGGACGGGGAGGGCTTCGCGGTCTCGCTCGTCACCGAAACTCTCGAGCGAACCAACTTGGGGGCGCTCACGACGGGGACCGCGGTGAACTTGGAGGTCGACGTGGTGGCGAAGTACGTGGAGAAGCTCGTGATCGCCCCGAGCGAGCGGTGCTCGCCCGACCAGCCCTCGGGCTGCACTCCTACGCTATGACCGGGGCACCGTTCTCGACCATCGAGGAGGCGCTGGAGGACATACGCGAAGGGCGCATGGCGGTGGTCTGCGACGCCGAGGAGCGCGAGAACGAGGGTGACCTCGTGCTCGCCGCGCAGTTTGCCACGCCCGAGGCCATCAACTTCATGGCCACCCACGCACGTGGCCTGGTCTGCCTCGCGCTGACCCCCGAGCGCTGCGACGAGCTCGGACTCGACCTCATGCCGGCCAAGAACGAGCCCGATCTCGAGACTGCGTTCACGGTTTCCGTGGACGCCCGTCAAGGCGTCACCACGGGCATCTCCGCGGATGACCGCGCGCGCACCGTCCAGGTGGCGATCGACCCCCGCAGCCGGCCGGACGACCTCAACCACCGAGGCCACATCTTCCCCCTGAAGGCCAAGGAGGGCGGTGTGCTCGAGCGCTCGGGGCACACCGAGGCGGCCGTGGACCTCGCGCGGCTGGCGGGCCTGAACCCGGCGGGGGTGATCTGCGAGATCCTCAACGAGGACGGCACGATGGCCCGGGTCCCCGACCTCGAGCGCTACTGCGCCCGGCACGGCCTGAAGATGATCACGGTCACCGACCTGATCGCCTACCGCCGCCAAAAGGACAAGCTGGTGGAGCGTGTGGTGGAGGCCCAGCTGCCCACCAAGTTCGGCGAGTTCAACGTGGTGGGCTTCCGCTCGCTGGTCGACGACAAGCACCACGTCGCCATGGTCAAGGGCGAGGTCGCACAGGCGGATGACGTGCTGGTGCGGGTGCACTCCGAGTGCCTCACCGGCGACGTCTTCCACTCGCTTCGCTGCGACTGCGGCCAGCAGCTCGAGGACGCGCTGGCGCGCATCGAGGCCGAGGGCCAGGGGGTGCTGCTCTACCTCGCCCAGGAGGGACGCGGGATTGGGCTGCTCAACAAGCTGCGCGCCTACCGACTGCAGGAGGAGGGGCTGGACACCGTCGACGCCAACATCGAGCTGGGCCTGCCCGCCGACCTGCGCGACTACGGCATCGGCGCCCAGATCCTCGTGGACCTGGGGCTGGGCACGATTCGGCTGCTCACCAACAACCCGAAGAAGATCGTGGGCCTCGAGGGCTACGGCCTGCACGTGACCGACCAGGTGCCGATCGAGCAGGCGCCCTCGGACCAGAACCGCGACTACCTGCGCGCCAAGCAGGCCCGGATGGGCCACCTGCTGCACCACCAGGGCCTCGCTCTCGACGAGGAGATGATCCACGAGGAGCGCCTGCGCGACCAGCTCCTCGAGGCCGACCGCGACGCCCCCGAGCGGGATGGCTGACCGCTACGCGCTGGTGGTCGGGCGCTTCTACGAGGCGCTGGCCGATCGCCTGCTCGAGGGTGCGACGCGGGTGCTCGAGGGTGAAGGTGCCGAGCACGAGGTGCACGAGGTGCCGGGCGCCTTCGAGCTGCCGCTCGCCGCCCGCTACTGCGCTCGCTCGGGCCGCTACGCCGGCGTGGTCTGCCTCGGGGCGGTGATCCGCGGCGAGACCGACCACTACGACCACGTGTGCGCCGAGGCAGCTCGCGGGATCGCCGACGTGGGGGCCGACACCGGCGTGCCCTGCGCGTTCGGGGTGCTCACCGTCGAGAACATGGAGCAGGCGCTCGCCCGCGCCGGCGGCGACAAGCGCCACCAGGGCGAGGACGCCGCGCGGGCCGCGATCCGCATGGCAGAGCTTCGCCGCACGCTGACGTGCTGAGCATCGCCGATCCCCGCCCCTGTCTGGGGGGACCCACTGCTAGCCTCGGCCGCTGTGCCGAAAGTCTGTTACTCATGCAACAAGGGCCCCGCGTTCGGGAACAACCGCAGCCACTCCATGGTGGCCACCAGGCGGCGTTTTGACCCCAACCTCCAGAAGGTCCGAATCGACGTGGCGGGCACCCCCCGCCGCGAGTACGTGTGCACCCGCTGCCTGAAGGCCGGCAAGGTCTCGAAGGCCGCGTAACCTGCGCCCGAGGCTGCGGTAATAGATCTCGTGCCTGACGAGAGCCTCGTCCGCTTTCGCAGGGTCATCGCCGGGGCGTGCGCCGAGCTGGAGGCGCGCAGGGCGGAGGTGAACGACCTCAACGTCTTCCCGGTCGCCGACGGCGACACGGGTGACAACATGTCGATGACCCTGCGTGCCGTGCTCGACGAGCTCGACCGCATGAACGGTCAGCTGATCGACGAGTACGGCCGCGACGAGCTGGTGGCGGCGGTGGCCCGCGCTGCGCTGCTCGGCGCACGCGGCAACAGCGGCGTGATCCTCTCCCAGATCGTCCGTGGGGCGGCCGAGGAGCTCGCCTCGCGTCCGGGCGAGCTGGTCGACCCGGTGTTGGTGGCCGCGGCCTTCGCCCGCGCCGCCGACGCCGCCTACGACTCGGTCCGTGACCCCGCCGAGGGGACGATGCTCTCCGCGGTCAGGGCGATGGCCCACCGGGTGGCCCACGACCTGGCCCACATGGACACTCCTCGGCTTGGCTCGGAGTCCAGCCCCGCCGCGCAGGACGAGCTGATCGCCGAGGTGCTCGAGCGCGCCCTCGACGCCGCCGAGGAGGCCGTGGAGCGCGGACCCGATCAGCTGGCGGTCCTGCGCGAGTCCGGTGTGGTCGATGCCGGCGCCTACGGGCTGACCGTGATCATGGCCGGCGTGGTGGCGGCGCTGCGCGGCGACGACGGCGTCGAGCTCGCCCACCAGGTGGTGTCGCCCGGCGTACTGCATCAGCCCCACCACGAGTCGAGCGAGTTTCGCTACTGCACCAACTTCGCCGTCACCGGGGTCGGTCTGGACCCGCATGCGCTCGTCCGCTCGCTCGAGGGGCTGGGCGACTCGGTGCTCGTGGTCGGCGACGACCGCACGTTGCGCGTGCACGTGCACACCGACGAGCCCGAGTGGGCGGTCGAGCTGTTCGCACCGGTCGGCGAGGTCTCGCGGCTCGACGTGGCCGATATGCGAGAGCAGGTGGCCGAGCGGACCGGAAGGCTGTCGGGCGACGGCAATCCTGCGGCCGAGGAGACGAGCTGCGGTGTGCTGGCCGTGGTCAGCGGCGCGGGGATGGTGCGCCTCTACGAAGGTCTCGGGGCCCATGTGCTCGACGGCGGGCCGACCATGAACCCATCTACCTACGAGCTGCTCGCAGGCATCCACGACGTGCCCTCTCACGAGGTCCTGGTGCTCCCCAACAGCCCGAACGTACGGATGGCCGCCGAGCGGGCCGCCGAGCTGTCTGAGAAGCCCACGCGGGTGGTGCCGACCACCGCCGCCCAGGAGGGCCTCGCCGCGCTGCTCTCCTTCGACTCCTCGCAGGCATGTGAGGACAACGCCAAGGCGGTGGCCGAGGCCGCCGCGGGATTGTCCCTGGGCGGCGTGGCGCCTGCTGCCAAGCACGACCCCAAGGGCAGCTTCGTGGCCGGCGACGCGATCGGCTACGCCGGGGACGAGCTGGTGGCTTACGGCGACCCCGCCGAGACCTTCGCCGAGACGGCGGCCCGGGTGGCGTCCGAGGCCGAGCTGCTGACCGTCTTGGCCGGGGAGGCCGCGCCGCTCCGCGAGCGGGAGCTCGAGGCGCTGCTGCCCGCCGGGGTCGAGCTCGAGCTCCACCAAGGCGACCAGCCGGCGTGGTGGTGGCTGCTCAGCGCCGAATAGCCGCCGCGGGCGCCTCACCCCGCGCCTCGAGGGGTGTGAGACCCCGAGTGACGTCCACGTCTCGGTCGATGATCCCCTTATCGCGACCGCCTTCGCCAGCACGGAGGACCTGAGCTTCGAGCGGGCGCTCGGGGCGTCGCTGAGCTCGCTGCCCCGCCCGGGGCGCCTGGCCGAGCCGGTGGCCCTGCCTGGCAAGGCCGGCAAGGCGCTCGAGGCGCTCGGGCTGCACACGGTCGGCGACCTGCTGGCCCACCTGCCGCGCGAGCACGCCGAGCGAGAGGGGCGCAAGGTCGCGGAGCTGCGGCCGGGGGAGCGCGCGGCGGTCGCGGTGACGGTGCGCAGCGTGACCACACGCCCAATGCGAAATCGCCGGGGGCGCCGGGTGGAGGCCCGGGTGGCCGACGAGACGGGGCCGATGCTGGCGGTGTGGTTCAACCAGCCTTGGGTCGCGCGCCGCCTCGGGGCGGGCAGCGGGGTGCGGCTCTACGGCAAGCGCCAAGACCGCAACGTCTTCTGGGTGGAGGAGTTCGAGCCGCTCGACAACGCGGCGCCGGCGCCGGGCACGGGCAGGGTCCCGCTCTACCCCGCGACCGAGGGCGTGAGCGCCGCGCAGCTGCGCCAGCTGGTGTGGGAGCACTACGACGCCTTCCGCGACTTGATCGAGCCACTGCCGGCGGCGGTTCGCGCCGCCGAGCGCCTGGCTGACCGCTCGGCGGCCGTGGCAGCCGTCCACTTCCCCGACGGCGAGGAGGAGGCTGCGGCGGGTCGCGAGCGCCTGGCGCTGGAGGAGCTGCTGCTGTTGCAGCTGGCCGTGGCGGGGCGACGGCGCAGGCGCCACGAATCCCGCCGGGCGGCGCCGCTGAAGCCGACCGGCGAGGTGGTGGGCCCCTGGGCGGCAGCGCTTCCCTTCGGGCTGACGGGCGACCAGCAGCGCGCCCGCGACCAGATCGACCGCGATCTGCAGGGCGAGCGCCCGATGCAGCGGCTGCTGATGGGGGAGGTGGGCAGCGGGAAGACCCTCGTAGCGCTCCACGCCATGCTGCGCGCGCTCGAGAATGGCCGCCAGGCCGCGCTGATGGCGCCCACCGAGACCCTGGCCGAGCAGCATCTGCTGACCCTCGACCGCCTGCTGGGCGGGACCGTGCCCGTCGAGTTGCTCACCGGATCCACCTCGCACGCCCGGCGGCGCGACCTGCTCGCGCGGCTCGCCTCCGGCGAGCTCGGTCTGGTGGTGGGCACGCACGCCTTGGTCGAGGAGCCCGTGCACTTCGCCGCCCTGGGTCTCGTGGTGGTCGACGAGCAACATCGCTTCGGGGTGCGCCAGCGCGCGGCCCTGGACGCGAAGGCGCCGGCGGGCCTCGTCCCGCACGCCCTGCACATGACGGCGACGCCGATCCCGCGCACGCTGTCGCTCACCGCCTACGGCGATCTGGAGGCCACGGTGCTGCGCGAGCTGCCCGCGGGAAGACGACCGGTGGAGACCCACGTGGTCGACGGCGAGCGCGCGCGCCGGCGCGCTTACGAGCGCATCCGGGAGGAGATATCCGCGGGGCGCCAGTGCTTCGTCGTCTGCCCGCTGGTCGAAGAGTCGGAGGCGCTGCAAGCGCGTGCGGCCACAGCGGAGTTCGAGCGGCTGCGGAGCACGGAGTTCGCCGACCTGCGGGTGGAGCTCATCCACGGGCAGATGCCCAGCAACGGGAAGGCCGCGGCGATGGAGGCCTTCGCCGGCGGAGAGGCCGACGTGCTGGTGGCCACCAGCGTCATCGAGGTGGGCATCGACGTGCCGAACGCCTCGGTGATGCTGATCGAGGCCGCCGAGCGCTACGGCCTCTCGCAGCTTCACCAGCTGCGGGGGAGGGTGGGGCGGGGCGAGCACCCCTCGGTGTGCATCCTCTTCGGCAACCCTGGGCTGCCGCGCCTGAAGGCCATGGCCAACGAGCGCGACGGCTTCAAGCTGGCCGAGATCGATCTCGAGCTGCGCGGCGCCGGCGACGTGCTCGGCACCCGCCAGCACGGCCTGCCCGAGCTGAGGGTGGCGAGCCTCCCCGAGGACGCGCCGCTGCTCGAGCGCGCCACCGAGTGGGCGCGCCGCCTCGAGTCCGAGCAGGACCCGCTCCTGCGCGCCGCGGTGGCCGAGCGCTTTGGCTCGGAGCTCGACCCGATCCCCGCCTGAATGAGGGTTGTCGCCGGGGCCTACGGCGGGCGCCGCCTACAGGCCCCGGCCGGCACGCGCACGCGGCCCACCGCCGACCGCGTCCGTGAGGCGCTCTTCTCCATCCTTGGGCCTATCGACGGGCTGCGCGTGCTCGACCTCTTTGCGGGCTCGGGCGCCCTCGGCATCGAGGCGCTTTCCCGTGGCGCCGCCTCGGCGACCTTCGTCGACAGCGCGCCGGCAGCGGTGGCCGCCGTGCGCCGCAACCTTGCCGCGATGGGCCCGGAGGCCGAGGTGCACCGCGGGGAGGCGCTGCGCTGGCTGGCGCGTGCCCCGGGCTTGTATGACCTCGTCTTCGTCGATCCGCCCTATGATCAGGCCGCCCGTCTGGCCGGTCCGCTCTCCGAGCGCCTGCCCGCCGTCCTCTTCGAAGACGCCCGCATCGTTACCGAGTCCGACAAGCGCACCCCGCTCACGCTGGCCCTTCCGATGGTCACCGAGCGCGTCTACGGGGACACGCGCATCGCGATCCACAGTGGCCCGGGGACGGCGGGTCGGGGATGACGAGTCCTTCGGAGGGTCTCGCCCGAAACGGAGGGACGGCGCTGTGCCCGGGCTCCTACGACCCGGTCACCTTCGGCCACCTCGACATCATCGGCCGGGCGGCGGCGGTGTTCGACCAGGTGATCGTGGGCGTCGTCGACCAGCCGGTGCGCAAGCAGAAGACGGTCTTCACGGCCGAGGAGAGGGTCGGCTTCATCGAGGCCGAGCTGGCCGAACTGGGGAATGTGCAGGTGAAAACCTTTGGTACGCTCCTCGTCGACTTCGCCCGCGAGCACGGAGCCAGGGCTATCGTCAAGGGCCTTAGGGCGATCTCGGACTTCGAGTACGAGTTCGAGATGAACCAGCTGAACCGCAAGTTGGCCCCAGACATCGAGAGCATCTACCTCATGGCCGCGCCCCAGTTCTCCTTCCTCAGCTCATCGGGCATAAAGGAGCTCGCGATGTTCGGTGGCGACACCTCGGGCCTGGCGCCCGACGCGGTGGCGGAGGCCTTGCAGGAGAGGCTCCGGAAGTAGAGAACTTCCGAGCTGAGACGTGACGTCGATGAAAAACATCAAGGCGCGGGGCGGGCTGCCCCGCGGAGGTAATCGCTGATGGACGTCCTCGTACTGATCGACAAGCTCGACGACACGATCCACAACTCCAAGCCGGTGCCGCTCACCGATCAGGTGCGCGTGGACAAGGAGGAGGTCTACGACGTTCTCGACCAGATGCGGGCCACGATCCCCGAGGAGATCAAGCAGGCCCGCTGGATCGTCAAGGAGCGCCAGGAGATGCTGGCCGAGGCCAAGCGCGAGGCCGAGCGGATTGTCAAGGAGGCCCGCGACGAGCAGAACCGCCTCATCGGCGAGGAGGAGATCGTCAAGCAGGCCGAGCGTCAGGCCGAGGACATCGTCGAGGATGCCCGCGCCCGTGAGCGCGAGATCCGCCTGGGCGCCGAGGACTACGCCGACGACATCCTGAACACGCTCGAGGTCAACCTCCAGAAGTTCATCGCCGCCGTGCAGCGAGGCCGAGATCGCCTCCAGGGCCGCGAGGGCCAGGAGGCCGAGGTCTCCAGCAGCAGCGCCCCGCACGACGGCCGTTAGGCGGAGGCGTGGCCCGCTACCTCCACACCTGCTATCGCATCGGCGACATCGACCGCTCGGTCGACTTCTACGAGCGTCTGGGGTTCGAGGAGCGCCGACGAATGGACATAGGCACCGAGGCAGTCAACGTGTTCATGGGCCTGCCCGATGAGGATCCGGTTCTCGAGTTGACCTACAACCACGGGGTCGAGTCCTATGACCTGGGCACCGGCTACAACCACATCGCTCTCGGGGTCGAGGACCTGGATGGCACACTCGACGGCCTGGCCGATCAGGGCATCGAGCCCGAGAAGCCGCCCTACCGGCCCGGCGGGAGCAGCGAGGGTCCGCGGATCGCCTTCGTGCGTGACCCGGACGGCTACCGGGTCGAGCTCATCGAGCGTCGCTAGTCCTGGCCTGGCTCGGCCCGCGCCGTCCGCTGAGCTGACGCTACGCTCGAAACCCGTGGGCGCCATCGCGGACACGTTCGACCTCGGGCAGCTCACCCTCTCCTCGGGGGAGGGTCGCCACCTGGAGCTCGATGTCCCGCTCCCGGGCTTCAGGTTCGCCGGCGAGCTGTACACCCCGGCCGAGCCCAAGACGTCCGCCGTGCTCGACCTGGCCCGCACCACACACGGGTGGTCCCTGCGCCTTCGCGCCCACGTCCGCCTGCGCGGGCCCTGCATGCGCTGTCTGGAGGCCGCGGAGGCAACCGTGTCCGTCGACGCCCGCGAGATCGATCAGCCGGACGGCGGGGAGGATCTGAGCTCGCCCTACCTCAACGAGGACGAGCTCGACCTGAGCGGCTGGCTGCGCGACGCCGCCGCCCTCGCGCTGCCCGTTCAGATCGTCTGCCGCGAAGCCTGCCTGGGCCTGTGCCCGGTCTGCGGCGAGAACCTCAACGCGGCGGGGTCCGACCACGCGCACGAGGCCGAGCCCGACCCGCGCTGGGCCGCGCTTCGCGACCTCAAGCTCGAGTAGACTGGCGCGTTCTCATGGCCGTCCCCAAGCAGCGACAGTCCCACGCGCGGACCAACAAGCGCCGCTCTCAGCACAAGGCCGAGATGCCCGGACTGCGCCACTGCCCGCGCTGTCACTCCCCGCGCCTGCCCCACCGTGTCTGCCCCAAGTGCGGCACCTACGCGGGCCGCGAAGTCGTCGTCCAAGCCGACGACTCCTCCGCCGACGAGTAGGGGCGAAAGCTCTGGTCCTCGCCCGAGACCAATCGGTCCGGTGCTCGCCCGACCGACGCTCGGACTGCGCTCCTCCCGCAACGCTCGGACTGCGCTCCTCCCGCAACGCTCGGGCTGCGCTCCTCCCGCCACGCTCGGGCTGGGCTCCTCCCGCCACGCTCGGGCTGCGCTCCTCCGCCACGGCGGCGCTGTGATCGCGCTCGACGCCAACGGAGCCGACGGCGGCGCGTCTGTGGTGGCCGAGGGCGCGGCTCGCTCGGGCGAGAGGGT
>JALZII010000027.1 GCA_030860365.1 Actinomycetota bacterium | reverse complement strand
GGCCGGCGCCGCTCGGCGGAGGTGACCCTGGGTCGTAGGCCCGAACGGTCCTCTCCGTGAGCTTCGCCTCCCCCCTCTGGCTGCTGGCCCTGCTGCTCTTGCCGCTCGCGGCCGCGGCCTACGTGGTCATCGACCGCCGGCGCCGGCGCGCCGCCGAGGCCTTTGCCAGCCCCCGACTGCTGGACTCGGTGGCGCCCTCACGGCCGGGTTGGCGCCGCCACGCGCCGATGGCGCTCTACGGGGTCGCGCTGGGGGCCCTGGCCGTGGCCCTCGCCCGCCCGGAGGCGACGGTGTCGGTGCCCGACTCCCGAGCCTCGGTGATCCTCACCACCGACATCTCGGGCTCGATGGAGGCCCGCGACGTAAAGCCCACACGCCTGGCCGCCGCGCGCAGGGCGGCACTGGACTTCATGGACCAGATCCCCGACGAGCTGCGCGTGGGCGCCGTGACCTTCAACCACCGCGTGCGGAGCATCGAGGCGCCGAACACCGATCGCGAGCCGGTGCTCCAGACCCTGCGGCGCCTGCGCTCGAGCGGCGGCACAGCCACCGGGGACGCCTTCTCGCTCTCCTTGGACCTGCTGGAGCGCGCGCGGACCCGCCGCGGCCGAAAGCCCGCTCCGGCGGCGCTGGTGCTCCTCTCCGACGGAGCGTCCACCCACGGCCAGCCGCCCGGGCCGGTGGCCGAACGGGCGGCCCGCACGGGGATCCCCGTGTACACGGTGGCGCTGGGCACCGACGCCGGCTCGATCGAGGCCCGCGCCCGGACCGGCGAGACCGTCCGCCGCTCGGTGCCGCCCGACCGCGAGACGATGCGCCAGATCGCCGACACCACCGGCGGGCGCTACTTCGGGACGGCCGACGACCTCAAGCTGGACGAGATCTACGAGCGCCTGGGCAAGGAGATCGGCCGAAAGGACGAAAGGCGCGAGATCACCTGGGCCTTTGCCGGAGGAGCCGCGCTGCTGCTGCTGGCGGGCGGGGCGGCGTCGCTGCGCTGGTTCGGGCGGTTGCCCTGAGCTGGCATGCCCCGGCGTAAGCGGCGGGCGCACGATCGGTGATCCGGGCGCAACCCCACGCGCGTACACGCCAGCATGGCACCGAAACAGGAATCAGGGGGTGGCGGCGTGCTGTCGGGCCTGCTCGCGCCTCTGCGCCTACCGGAGCGGGTGATGGAGTCGCTCGAGTCGCTGGTCGAGGCGGCGCGGGAGCTGGGCCCCATGCGCTCAGAGCTCACCCGCGTGCGCGAGCAGACCGAGCCCCTGCCCAGCCTGATGCCGGCTATCGAGCGGGTCATCAAGCAGATCAAGCCGGTGCCGGAGGTAGCTCGCACCGTAAGGCAGATCAGCCGGCAGGCCGAGCCGCTCGCCGAGCTGCTGCCCGCGCTGAGCAGCCTGGAGGAAGCGCTCACGACGCGGCTGGACAGCCTCCAAGCGGTCGCCGCGGCACTGGAGGGAAGAGACTCCCACCTCAACCTGAGCGTGCGCAAGCTGGGCGAAGAGGTTGCCGAGATGCACAAGACCATCGGCGGGCTTCAGGGCGACGTCGAGCGGCTCACCGATCGCCTACCCGAGCCTGAAGAAAAGCGCGGACCGCTCGAGGCTGCCCGCGAGGTGCTCACGGGCAGCGGCGACTGAGACTGCCGCCGGGCTCGGCGTCGCTCACGCGACGGTTGGCTCCGGCGGGGCGAGCGCCGCGGGAGTCGGGAACGACTCACTCTCCGAGGACGCTGAGATCCCCGGGAACGTCCACGGCGTGCTCCTGCAGCGCGGCGAGGGGGACGATCCCCAGCGCCCGCTCGTGGGTGGAGGCCAGCACCACGTAGGCCGCGGCGCCGTCCTCGTGGGCGCGCAGCCAGTTCGCCGCGGTCACACACCAACGGTCCCCTGGCACGAGTCCGGGGAAGCCGTACTCGGGCCTCGGCGTGCTGAGGTCGTTGCCGATGCTGCGCTGGTGCTCGAGGAACTCCGTCGTAGCCACTGCGCAGATCGTGTGGCTGCCCCGGTCCTCGAGGCCGGTATGGCAGCAGCCGTCCCGGTAGAAGCCGGTGACGGGGTCGCTGCCGCAGGGCTCGAGCTCTGCACCCAACACATTGCGATCGATCACCACAGCAGTATCGCCGGGCGAGCCGATCAGCGCTGCCCGCCCACCGATGCCCCGTCGCGCCGGGCTCCCGACCAAGCGCACGGGATCGCTGGGGCAGCGGGCTACGCCGCCGCTCCCGCGGCCTGCTCTGCCGCCGCGTGCCCGGACACCGCCGGCCGCGCCGTGTACTTGCCCGGCTCGAAGCGCCGGGTGCGCCGGCGAAAGCGCCAGGTGAAGTCGGGCCAGATCGTGGCGTTGTTGCCGTTGGCGTCCAGGTACCAGCTCGAGCAGCCGCCGGAGTTCCACACGGTGCCCGGCATGCGCGACTGCAGGTCTCGGTTGTAGGCCTCCTGCACCTCGGGGCGCACCTCGACGGTCTGGAGGCCAAGGTGCTCCATCGTGCGCAGGGCCTCGAGGACGTACTCGATGTGGGACTCGATCATGAACAGCTGCGACTGGTGGCCGGTGGCCGTGTTCGGCCCGCCGAGGAAGAACAGGTTGGGAAAGCCGGCGATGGCCACGCCGAGGTAGGCCTGAGGGCTGCGGCCCCAGACGTCGCTCATGAGCACGCCGTCGCGACCGCGGATCCAGCGCGCCGCCTTTATGTCGGTCACGTTGAAGCCGGTGGCGAAGACGATCGTGTCGACCTCGTGGCGCTCGCCGTCGGCGGTCACGATCGCGTGGGGCTCGATCTCCCGGATCCCTGCCGTCACCAGGTCCACGTTGGGCTCCTGGATGGCCGGGTAGAACAGGTTCGACGGCAGGATGCGCTTGCAGCCGATGCGGTAGTGAGGGGTCAGGCGGCGGCGCAGCTCGGGGTCGGGCACCTGCGAGCTCATGTGGCGCCTGGCCAGCTTCTCCACCACCTTCAGGCGCGCGGGGTCGTGCACGAGCCCCAGCACCATCAACTCGTGCATCCAATAGACCGTCGCGCGAACGAGTTTCTGCGCAGCCGGGACGCGGCGGTAGATCCGCCGCTCGAGGGGTGTGATCGGCCGGTCGCTGTGGGGCACCACCCACGGCGGCGTGCGCATGAAGACCTTGAGCCGCTTGACCAGCGGCTGGACGTTGGGGACGGTCTGGATGGCCGAGGCCCCCGTTCCCACCACCGCCACGCGCTCGCCGGTCACGTCGTGGTCGTCGTCCCAGGCAGCGGTGTGGAAGCTGGCGCCCTTGAAGCTCTCCAGGCCGGGAAGCGAGGGAATCGCCGGCTCGGAGAGCCCGCCGACTCCCGCCACCACCATGTCCGCGGTGACCTCGCCCCGGCCGGTCACGAGACGCCAGTGCCGAGCGTCCTCGTCCCAGTCGGCTCCGATGACCTCGTGCCCGAGGCGGATGTAGGGCATGACCCCGTAGTCCTCGGCCACCTTGCGCATGTAGTCCCAGATCTCCGGCTGCTTGGAGTAGGTGCGGCTCCAGTCCGGGTTGGGAGCGAACGAGAACGAGTAGAGGTGGGAGGGGATGTCGCACTGGCATCCGGGGTAGCGGTTGGCCTGCCAGGTGCCGCCCACGTCGCCGGCGCGCTCGAGCACCACGAAGTCCTCCATCCCCTGCTCGAGAAGGCGGATGGCCATCCCCATGCCCGAGAAGCCCGAGCCGATGATCGCTACGCGGTGGTCGCTCATGCGCTCTGCTGCGTGTCCTCGACCAGGGTACGGGCACCGCGGCGCGGGCCGGTCTCGCGGGCGCCAAGGCCGAGCGACGTCCATACTCCCGCGATGCTGAGCAGGCTCGTCGCCCGTTGTGCCGTGATCTCCGCGTCCCGGCGCTTCCTCGCGCTGACCTTCACCGCCATCCTGCTCAACGGCCTGGTCATCGGGCTGCAGACCTACGACAGCTTCGAGCGCACGCACGGCGGGCTGCTCGACACGCTGAACGCCGTCTTCCTTGCGTTCTTCGTGCTCGAGCTGACGATCCGCATCCTGGCCTACGGAGCGCGGCCCTGGCGCTTCTTCGGCCAGGGCTGGAACGTCTTCGACTTCGTGATGATCGTGCCGGCGCTGCTGCCCGGCGTGCGCGAGAGCACCACCGCGCTGCGGATCGTGCGCCTGGTGCGCGTGTTCCGCATCGTCAGCGCCCTGCCCGAGATGCGGGTGCTCGTCCAGGGGCTCGGGCGCAGCATGGCGCCGCTGATGAGCATGGCCGTGCTCGTGCTGCTGCTGTTCTACGCCTACGGGATGGTCGGCTGGATCCTGTTCAGCGACCATGACCCCGAGCATTGGAGCTCGCTCGGCCAGTCGATGCTCTCGCTGTTCTCGATCCTGACGCTGGAGGGCTGGGTGGAGATCCAGGAGACCGCCCTGAGGTACAACGAGTGGTCGTGGGTCTACTTCGTGAGCTTCATCCTGATGTCCTCGTTCGTGCTGATCAACATGGTGATCGCCGTCCTCATCAACGGCGTGGACGAGGCCCGCGCCCGCTTCACCGCCGAGCGCAAGGCGGCCGAGCGAGCGGAGGACCAGCCGCTGCTCGACCGCCTGGAGTTGCTGCGCGAGGGCATAGACGACATCGAGCGACAGCTCGCGGCCCGCGGAGGAGCGCAGGCCGAGCGTCTGGGAGGAGCGCAGGCCGCGCGCTGGTCGGCCGAGCCCCGGACCTAGCGATCTCGGCCGAGCACCGCACGCCCGAAGGCCTCTGACAAGATTCGCGCCGATGGCTGACGAGTGGCGGGTGGAGGTGGACCTAGACGATCCCGAGCACGGCTACGGGCTCGGGGAGCGCCTGCGCTCGCTCAACCTCGACGAGGAGGCTCGCGACCGGCTGGGCAACCGGGTGCTGGTGACCCGTGACGGCCCGCGGATGTTCCTCTACACCTCCACCCAGGACGAGGCGCTGGAGGCCGAGCGGGTGGTGCAGGAGCTGATCGAGGAGGACGGCCTCAGCGCGGAGGTGGCCACCACCCGCTGGCATCCCGACGAGGAGGCCTGGGAGGACGTCTCCCATCCGATGCCGGCGACCGAGGAGCAGCGCGCCGCCGAGCGCGCGCGGGCGAGCGGCGAGGACTGGGAGGTGCGGATCGAGCTGGTCGGCCTGCTCGAGGCGATGGAGCTCGAGAGCGACCTTCGCGAGGAGGGCCTCAGCGTGGAGCGCCGCTTCTCCTACCTGCTGGTGGGTGCCGCCACCGAGGAGGGCGCGCACGAGCTGGCCGAGCGCCTGCACCGCCGCCTGCCGGAGGGCACCCCGCTGGGCGTCGAGCCGAACATGGGCGAGGTGCCCGACCCCCGCTTCGTGATGTTCGACAGGGCCAGGCCGGGCATCGCCCGCGACCTCGGGCTCTGAGCCACCGGGCGCTGCTGGAGAACCTGATCGACGCAGCCGCCGGCCGCGTCGACTACGCCGACGCCCGCTTGGTGAGCACGCGCCGCGAGCGCGTGGCCCTACGCGACGGCGCGGTGGAGGCGCTGGACCGCAGCGAGGACCAGGGCGTCGGCGTGCGTGTGCGCGTGGGAGGCGCCTGGGGCTTCGCCGCCACCCGCCAGAGCACGCCGGCCGGCGCCGAGCAGGCGCTGCGGCGGGCGCTGGAGGTGGCGCAGGCCGCGTCCGCCGCACGGGGAGTAGAGCTTGCCCCTGAGCCGCCGGCCCGCGGCGAGTACGCCGGCCCCTGCCTCGAAGATCCCTTCGCGGTCTCCCTCGAGGACAAGCTGGCCCTGCTGGGCGCCGCCGACGAGGCGCTACGGGCCCAGCCCGGGCTCGCGGTGGCGCGGGCGGAGCTCACCGCGCTGGAGGTCCGGACGGAGTTCGCGTCGACCGAGGGCGGGCTCTACAGCCAGCGGCTGACCGAGTGCGGCGCGGGGCTGGTGGCCACCGC
>JALZII010000263.1 GCA_030860365.1 Actinomycetota bacterium | reverse complement strand
GGCCGTCAAGGCCTCCGACTACAGCAGCCCCCGCAAGCATGTGCCAAGCGTGCGGTGCGCTCGGGCTGCGCTCCTCGCTACCGGTTGCCTTCCGCCTGGGCCCGGATGCGCTGCTCCTGCTCTCGGAGCTCCGGCGTGAGCTCCTCGCCGAAGTCCTCGTCCTCGAAGACCTGACGGATCTCGATCTCGGACTCGCCGGGGCCGGGGTTCGGGCAGCGCTTGATCCACTCGATCGCCTCCTCCCGCGACTTGACCTGGATCAGCCAGTAGCCCGCGATCAGCTCCTTGGTCTCGGTGAAGGGGCCGTCGGTGACGGTGCGATCGCTGCCGGAGAACTTCACCCGGGCGCCTTTCGAGCTGGGGTGAAGGCCATCGCCGGCGAGCATCACCCCGGCCTTCACCATCTCCTCGTTGAACTTGCCCATCTCGGCCAGTTGCTCCTCGGTGGGCATGACGCCCGCCTCGCTGTCCTCGCTGCCCTTCACCAGCACCATGAATCGCATCCAGTTGCCTCCTCGTGAATTGGGGTTTCATACCGGCGTCGAATGAGCGACCGCATTCTCGACACCCCACACGGCCCCGCGCGCGTGCATCTGCATCGTGGCGACCGACCTCGCGCAGCGCTGGTCCTCGGCCACGGAGCCGGCGGGAGCGTCGCCGCCCCCGACCTCGTCGCGGTCACCGAGGCCGTGGTGGCGGAGGGACACAGCGTGGCGGTGATCGAGCAGCCCTACCGCGTGGCCGGGCGAAAGTCCTCTCCCCCTGCGCGCCGGCTCGACGCGGCCTGGACGGCGGTGATCGAGCAGCTGGCCGGCGACGAGCTGGGCGGCCTCCCGCTCGTGGCCGGCGGCCGCTCAGCCGGGGCGCGGGTGGCCTGCCGCACGGCCACCGCGACCGGGGCCATCGGCGTCCTCTGCCTCGCCTTCCCGCTCCAGCCCCCGGCTCGCGCGGGGAAGGCCCCTGCTCAGAGCCGGATTGGCGAGCTCGAGGGGGTGGGCGTCCCGGCGCTCGTGGTCCAGGGCGAGCGCGACCGCTTCGGCATGCCATCCGGCGCCGCAGACCGCACCGTGGTGGAGGTCGCCGGCGACCACAGCCTCAGAAAGGACCCGGCCGCGGTCGCCGATGCGACGCGGGACTGGCTTTCCGGGCTCCTGAGCGCCTAGGCTCCCCGAGATGGCCTACACCAGCACCGAGGGGCGCCAGGACCTGCTCGACGGGCTCGCCGAGGCGACTTCGCACCTCGGCGTCGCGCTCGCGTCGCTGGGGGCCGCCTACGAGCAGCTCGACGAGCACAACGCCGACCGCCTCGAAGAGGAGCTCTTCGGGCCGGCTCAGAAGGCCTACGGCCGGGCACAGCGCGTCATCACGGCGTTCGCCGGCCGCTACGGGATGGCCGCGAGCGCCTTCGACCCGCAGTCCGCCGGCCTTCCCTCCCTGGGCGCAAGAGGCTTCATTGACGACGCCGTGGCAGCGCTCGCCGAGGCGGCCGAGGGCTTCGTGGCGGTCCAGGAGTCGCCCCCGTGGACCGAGGTTGGCGACACCGAGCTTCGGGCCGGGATCGCGGACATACGAGGGCTGATCGACGACCTGCCCCAGCGAGCCGACGACCTCGTGCGCACGCTCGGCCGCTAGCCACCCGAATGTCCCGTGGATGCGCCGGGGTCGCTCTCTGGGCGTGCTCGCTGCTCGTCGCGTGCGGCGGCGAAAGCTCGCCGGAAGACTCGCGCAGCAAGGTTCCGTCCCAAGCCGCGGCCCCGCTGTGCGCCGAGCTGCAGCCACGGATGACCGGCAGGGTGCAGACCACCGACGCGACGGAGCTCTCGGGCCTGGTCGCTTCACGGCGCCAGACAGGTGTCCTGTGGGCCCACAACGACTCGGGCGACAGCGCCCGTCTGTTCGCGCTCACCACCGAGGGCCGGCTGCGGGGAGAGGTGGTGGTCGCGGGGGCGCAGAACGTGGACTGGGAGGACATCGCCCTCGGCCCGGGGCCGAGCGGACAGGACGCGCTGTTCGTGGCCGACATCGGCGACAACGAAAACGAGCGGCCCTCCGTCTCGGTCTACCGCGTGGCCGAGCCCGACCTGAGCCGCGGGGCGCCGCGCTCGAGCGCACCCGCGGAGCGGCTGGTCCTGCGCTACCCCGACCGCCCCCACGACGCAGAGGCCCTGCTCGTGGACCCCTCAACCGGGGAGCTCGTGATGGTCACCAAGAGCTTCGGCGGGGATGCCTTCGCCTACGCCACCGGCCGGCCCCGGCCCGGCGCGAGGACCAGGCTCCGGCGCGCGGGACGGCTCCCGGTGAGCGGAGGCGAAGCCGTCAC
>JALZII010000239.1 GCA_030860365.1 Actinomycetota bacterium | reverse complement strand
CATGCCCGAAGCAGTGATCGTGGACTCGGTCCGCACCCCCATCGGCCGCGCCTTCAAGGGCTCGCTGGCCGGCCTTCGCCCCGACGACACGGCGGCCTACGTGATCGACCAGCTGCTCGATCGCAACCCCGAGGTGGCGCCCGAGTCGGTCGAGGACGTGATCGCCGGCTGCGGCATGCCCCAGGGCCTGCAGTCCTTCAACGTGGCCCGCATCGCGGTGCTCCTGTCGGACAGGTTGCCCAACACCGTCAACGGCGTGACGGTGTCGCGCTACTGCGCGTCGTCGCTGGAGGCGATCAAGCTGGCTGCCAACAACGTGGTGGCCGGCCAGGGCGAGACCTACGTCGCCGCCGGCCTTGAATGGGTCAGCCGCTTCAACGAGCGCACCGAGCCCGCCGGCCAGGCCGACCAGAACGAGAAGCTGCAGGGCAACGACGGCCAACCCGACGCGTACATCTCGATGGGCCTCACCGCCGAGAACGTGGCCGAGAGGTACGAGGTCAGCCGCTCGGAGATGGACAAGTACGCCCAGCGCTCCCAGGAGCTGGCCGTGCAGTCGCAGGAGTCGGGCTTCTTCGACCGCGAGATCGTGCCGGTGAAGGGCGCCGACGGCACCGAGGTGGTCAAGGACGACGGCCCGCGCGCGAGCTCGACGCTCGAGAAGCTGGCCTCGCTCGAGCCCGTCTTTCGCACCGACGGCAAGGGCACGGTCACGGCCGGCAACTCCTGCCCGCTCAACGACGGGGCGGCAGCCACCTTGGTGATGTCGCGCGAGAAGGCCGACGAGCTCGGCCTCAAGCCGCGGGCGCGCATCATCACCGCCGCCACCTCCGCGCTGGAGCCCGAGATCATGGGCGTGGCGCCCATCGGCGCCATCAGGAAGGTGCTCGACCGCGCGGGCATGACCATCGAGGACGTCGACACGGTCGAGCTCAACGAGGCCTTCGCCGCCCAGGTCATCCCGATCATGGCCGAATGCAACATCCCGCTGGAGAAGATGAACCCCCACGGCGGGGCGATCGCCCTCGGGCACCCGTTCGGCATGACCGGCGCCCGCATCATGACCACGCTGATCAACGGCCTGGAGAGCGACGACAAGACGATCGGCCTCGAGACCATGTGCGTGGCCGGCGGCCAGGGCGAGGCGATGCTGGTGGAGCGGCTGAACTAAGCCTCAGTCGGCACGCTCTCGCGCACAAACGAGGCGCCGCAGCTTGCGCAGGCGCACCGGCGCCAGCAGCGCGGGATGACCCCGGGCGCCTTTGCGAGCAGCTTGAAGTAAGGGTCCACGCCGCAGTGAGCCGCCGGGGGGAACAGACCGAGGGCACTCGGGCGGCGTTGCTGGCCGCGGGGAGAGAGCTCTTCTCCGAGCGCGGCTACGCGAGGGTGGGCACCGAGGAGATCGTCCGCCGCGCCCGGGTCACCCAGGGGGCGCTCTGCCACTACTTCGCCGACAAGAAAGACCTGTTCCGCGGCGTCCACCACCAGATGGAGAGCGAGCTGACCGAGGCGATCGCGGCCGAGCTGGCCGCCGCAAGCGCCGGGGATCCCTTCGAGGCCCTGGCCACCGGGGTCCGCAGCTTCCTCGACGCCTGCACCGACCCTCGCCTGGCCCGGATCGTGCTGGTGGAGGCGCCTTCGGTGCTCGGTTGGGCGGAGTGGCGGGAGATCGACGAGCGCTACGGCCTCGGGTTGGTGATGGCCGGCCTGCAGGGCGCGATGCACGCGGGCGTCCTGCGCGAGCAGCCGGTCAAGCCCCTGGCGCACCTGATCCTCGGGGCGCTGGGCGAAGCGGCGATGCTCATAGCCCACGCGCACGACCCAGCGGTGGTGCGGGCCGAGGTCGAGCCGCCGGTGCTCACGCTGCTGGAAGGCCTGAGGTAGCGCTCGCCGGGTTATGCCCCGCTGCGGTGCATTTCTCGGCGAACCCTCACCGCGCCCACTCAGGGAACGATGACGATCTTGCCGATCTTGCCACCCTCGGCGAAGCGGTCATAAGCCCGCTCGGCGTCATCGAGCGAGAACGTCTCGGCCACCGGCACCTCCAGGGCGCCGGACTCCACCAGCGGCAGCACGTGGCGCTCCACACCGCGCATGGCCAGCGCCTTCTCCTCCAGTGGGCGCGCGCGGAGGGTCGAGCCCATGATCCGCCCGCGGGTCCCCAGCAGCTTCGCCAGGTTGAGCTCGGCCTTGGCGCCCGCCCCGATGCCTATGACGACGATCCGGCCCTCGGTGGCCAGCGCCCCCAGGTTGTCATCGAGGTTGGGCGCTCCCACCAACTCCAGGACCACGTCGAAGGGCCCGTGCTCGGCGAAGCCCTCGGGGTCCACCGCGGAGGCCCCGAGCCGCTCGACCTCCGGTCGCGCCTCCTCGCGGCGCACCGTGGCGG
>JALZII010000197.1 GCA_030860365.1 Actinomycetota bacterium | reverse complement strand
GTGCAGCAGGGCCGGCCTGGCCTCGGGAACGGCGAGATCCTCCGGCTCGTCGCGGTTCTCGGGCCGCCGGCCCACGAGCGTGCTCTCGAAGAAGGTTCCGGCGTGATACTCCATGTCGCTGACCCCTCGTCCCTGGGGGCCGTACACGGACTCGAGGCCGCGCCCGTTCCAGTGCAGGTGGAAGGCGCCCACCCGCTCGCCCAGCGGATCCTGGGAGCCGACGCCGCCGAACCAGCAGTCGTTGGGCCCGTTGCAGCTGGCCGAGAGCATCTGGCGGAAGGGGTCGGCCGACTCCTCGGGGGTGCTGTAGGAGGCGACCACCTCGCCGTTTCGAAAGCGGCAGAGCGCGGTGCCCGAGCCCACTCGCGGCAGGCTCGGCTGGCTGACCACCCAGAACTCGTTGGGGCCGGCGAAGGCGATCCGGGTGGTGTCGCCCGGCCCCCCGCAGACCACCGACAGCTGGCGCCATGAGCGCCCGTCGTAGCTGAACAGCCCGCGTGGGATGGTGGCGTTGCCCTCCACCGAGAGCAGGCCACGGTTGGGGGCGAAGAACTTCAGGTCGCCCGGTGCTCCCAGGGGCACCTTGAAGGGAGCGCCGGGGGGCGGCGCGGGCTGCTCTAGGCGCCAGGACGCGGCACCCTGGGCACTCGCCGGGACCAGCGTGGCCGCAAGCGCCGCGGCGGCGAGGGCGCGACGTGCCTTAGTCACCCTGGTGCGGCGCGCCGGGCTGCTGGCGCCCGGACTCGCCCTCCACGAACTCAACTGGCGTTGCCTCGACCGTGGAGAGCACCGCGTCGAGCGCCACGCCCGACAACGTCTCCTGCTCGATCAGCGCTCCCGCCGTCTCGTTGACCGCCTGCCAGTTGCGGTGCAGGATGGTCTGCGCCTTCTCGTCGGCCTCCGCCACCAGGCGCTCGACCTCGCGGTCGATCAAGTTGAGCGTGTCAGGGCCCACTTGGCCCAGCCCCTGCAGCGACGCACCCAGGAAGACCTCCCCCTGCTTCTCCCCGATGGTCACGGGCCCGAGCTCGGGGGACATCCCGTAGGAGGTGACCATCGCCCGGGCCAGGGAGGTGGCTGCGTGCAGGTCGTCGTGCACGCCGGTCGAGACGACCCCGTAGGCCACCTTCTCACCCGCGTAGCCCGACACGATCGCGATCAGCTGGCGGCGCAGGTCGGGCTCCTGGATCATCACCTGGTCGCGGTCGGTGAGCTGGCTGGCCGCCGTGCCCAGCTGGCGCCCGCGGGCGATGATAGAGAGCTTCTGCGCGGACACCGTCTGCCCGATCGAACGGGTGACCACGGCGTGCGAGGCCTCGTGGATGGCGATCACCCACTGCTCGTGCTGGGTAAGCACGTGGCTCTTGCGCGCCGGGCCGGAGACCACGCGGTCGATCGCCTCCTCGAGCACGCGGTGTGTGATGCCGCTGGTGCCTTCCCCGCCGCCCCCCTCGCGGACGGTCAGGAGCGCCGCTTCGTTGATCACGTTCGCCAGCTCGGCGCCGTTGAAGCCGGGTGTGAGCTTGGCGATCTCCTCGAGCGAGGCGTCCGGGTCCAGCGGGCGGTCGCCGCAGTGGAGGTTCAGGATCTCGAGGCGCCCGTGCACGTCGGGCACGTCGACGGTCACCTGGCGGTCGAAGCGCCCGGGCCGCAGCAGCGCGGGATCGAGGATGTCGGGGCGGTTGGTGGCCGCCAGGACCACTAGGCCCGAGGCCCCGCCAAACCCGTCCATCTCGACCAGGAGCTGGTTGAGGGTCTGCTCGCGCTCGTCGTTGCCCTGGCCCACGCCGGCGCCGCGCTTTCGCCCAGCCGCGTCGAGCTCGTCGATGAAGATCAGGGCGGGCGCGAGCTTTCGCCCCTTGGCGAACAGGTCGCGCACGCGCGCGGCACCCACGCCCACCAGCGACTCCACGAAGTCCGAGCCCGAGAGCGAGAAGAAGGCGGCGTCGGCCTCGCCGGCGGTGGCCCGCGCGAGCAGCGTCTTGCCCGTGCCCGGAGGCCCGACCAGCAGCACGCCCTTCGGCGACTTCGCCCCCACGCGCTCGTACTTGCCGGGGTCGGCGAGGTAGTCGCGGATCTCGCGCAACTCGGCCACCGCCTCGCCGGCGCCCGCGACGTCATTGAACGTGGTGCGTCCCGGCGCCTTCTGACCACGCCGCCGCGGCTTGCCGCTGAACTCCGAGAAGCCCGCAAAGGCGCCCGCTCCGCCGTCCTGGCCTGCGCGTGTGAACAGTGCGAACAGGCAGACCAAGAGGAGGATTGGGAGCAGGAACTGGACGAGTATCTGGCGCGCGGGCTTGCCCGCCTGCTGGTCGACGTCCACGGCGGCGCCGCCCTGCGTGAGCGTGCGCACGAGGTTTGCGGTCTGCGCGTCCGACTTGGGGTAGGCCGCCCAGAGCTGCTCACCGCTGGCGGTGTCGACCACCACGCGGGCGTCCTGGTCGAGCAGCGTGGCGCGCTTGAGGTCGTCCCCGCGGGCCAGGTCGGTCACCGAGCTGAGGGGCGCCTGGCGACCGGGCGAGTTGGGCCCGATCGAGCCGAGCAGGGAGAAGAACACGAAGGTCAGGGCCACGGAGGCCACCAGCAGGAAGAGCGAGAGCTTGTCCCGCCGCGCCCAGCGGCCGAACTTGCGGACGGGGTCGACCAGTGCGGAGGCCACCTGGCTGCCGCTTACGGGGGCTCTGCGCCGCTTCATGTGAGGTCTGCCTCCTGCATCGTTGGGTGAAATCGAGCGCTCGCACGCGCCGCGTGCTCGCCGTCCCGGAAACGGAGACGGCGCCCGGGCATGGAGACCCGGGCGCCGCGTGTCACTCCGTTCGGGGGCGTGGGGCTAGCCGCGCCTCCTCTTTCGCCTGAGCTTCAGCGTCAGGCTCTTGGTCGAGCTGCGAGCCGTGCCGCCGTTCGGCTGGTAGGTCACCTTCACCGAGCACTTCAGCTTGCCCTTGCGCTTGAGGATCCGGCGCGCGGTGCGGTTGGGCTTGATGGTGATCTTGTACGTCCCGGCGGAGCTGACGCTGCGCCGGATGTTGGCCACGGTGAACCGCTTGCGGCGGAGGTTCCTGGCCCGCACCAGCACCGTGATACGGCCCGCTCCGGGAACCCGGATCGAGAGCGTCGCGCGCCCCGTCCTCGAGGAGATCGAACGCCTCGGGATGGAGAACACGTTGCTCGGGATCGCCGGCGCCGGCTTGGGCGTCGACGGGGTGGGACCGGGG
>JALZII010000168.1 GCA_030860365.1 Actinomycetota bacterium | reverse complement strand
TGGCCTACAAGGTGCCCGACCTGCGGTACGCCTACGACGCGCTCGAGCCGCACATCGACGAGCGGACGATGCGTCTCCACCACGACCGCCACCACCAGGCCTACGTGGACAAGGCCAACGCTGCGCTGGCGGGCACGGCGTGGGAGGATGTCCGCCCGCGGGAGATCCTCACACGGCTCGACGAGCTGCCGGCGCAGCTGCGCGCCACCGTGCGCGACAACGCCGGCGGCCAGTACAACCACTGCATGCTGTGGCGCAGCATGAGCCCGCACGGCGGCGGCGAGCCCGACGGCGAGCTGGGCGAGGCGATCTCGGCCGCGTTCGGGTCCTTTGAGCGCTTCAGGGTCGAGCTCAAGGAGGCGGGCGTGGGACGCTTCGGCTCGGGCTGGGCCTGGCTGGTCCACGACGGCTCGCGTTTGGCGGTCGTCTCCACGCCGAACCAGGACAACCCGATCAGCGACGGGCGGACGCCGCTGCTTGGACTCGACGTCTGGGAGCACGCGTACTACCTGCGCTACGAGAACCGCCGGCCCGACTACATAGACGCGTGGTTCAACACGATCGACTGGGAGGTCGTGGCGGAGCGGTACGCGGAGGCGCCGGCCCTCGCTCGATCCTCGCCTTGATCGGCTGATCGCGCTCGCCCCCCGCGAATGACCCTTCCGCGCGCGGAGACGCTTGGCGCGGCGCTCGTCGATCGCTCGGTGCGCACCTACCTGGGACGGGAGGCCCGGATCGCGCGGATCGCGGATGGAACGGTCGTGGTCGTGCGACACCGCGGCGACGAGGGTGCCCGGGTTCTCCTCGCTGACCTCCAGGCCGGGCTGGATCAACTCGCTGCCGCGGGCGAGGTGCTGCTGACGATCGCTGCGCTCGGGCCTTGGGCGAGGTACGTCGCAGCGATGCTCGTCGAGGTCGAGGGCGTCACCTGGGGTGACGCCCCGGCGCGCGTGGTGCTGTCAGGGCGCCCGGGCGCGGGCTGACCGACTGCAGCCAGCTACGCCGTGCCCACGCGTGGAGGCGCCCGGGTGCTGGCGCCGGCTCAGCGCAACACCGCCGCCGCGTAACCACGATCCCGGTGGCCGCGACGGGACTGCACTCGGGCGATCACTGCGATCAGACAGGTGTCTCCTGTCGCGCTCGTGCAGGAGCTACCGGTTCTTGCCTTGAGGTGCGGAGCCTTGGCCGTGCGAGCGTTCCTTCAAGGCGGCGCCAAGGTCCTCCCTCGACCCCGCCTCGAGCTTGCGAAGGGCGGCCGCAACGTGGGTCTCGACAGTCCGCTGGGATATGAACAGCAGCTCAGCGATCTCGCGGTTCTTCCGGCCCAGTCCCGCCAGCTGCGCAACCTCCGCCTCGCGCGGTGACAGCTCGTTCCCGTAGGCATGGCGGCCGCCTCGTGATCCCGAGGGCAACCGGATGTCCTCGGCCTTGAGCGCCGCTCGCGTCCGCCTCGCGTCCCGGCTCGCGCCCAGATCCTCGAAGGCCCGCAGCGCGTCGACGAGGAGATCCGCTCCGTCCTTCTCGCCTTCAGCCAGGAGGCAGCGGGCTTGGGCCTCCCGCGCACCAGCCGCTCCGTAGGGACACGGCAGCTCGGCCCATGTCCGGTCTGCGTCGCCGAAGAGCGAGGCAGCCATCTCATGGCGACCCTCAGCCTCGGCGACGGAAGCGGTGCAGACCAAGCTGGCAGCGTGGGCGGCTGGAGCGTCCCGGCTTCGTACGCCTGCCGCGAACCGGCGGGCCAGCTTGGCCGCCTCCGCTCGGCGTTCGTCCGCCAACAGGGCCTGAACGGCTGCAGGGACCACCTCCTTGCCCCAGGTCCAGATTCCCTTGCGCTTTACGACGTCGAGCCCGACAGCGGCGACCTCCGCTGCTGCACCCGCCTCTCCCCGGTCGAGGCGAATCCTGGAGAGACCAGCGGCCGCCGCGATGCGCGCCGACATCCAGCCCCGCGCCTCCGCCCGCTCGAGGATCGACGTGAAGCGCCGCTCGGCCTCGTCCACCCGGTTCTGGGTGAGCAGGAGGGAGCTCAGGATCATCTCGTTCCCGACAGCCAGCAAGGGCGCCCCGGGCATGCCCTCCGAGAGCTCGCGGAGCCGCTGCTCGAGCCCTTCCCAGCGCCCCATGCGCCAGTCGAGCGAGGCGCGTCCGGTTGCAAGCCAGGGCGTCCACCAGATGTAGTCGAACTTTTCGTCGAGACGCGCCACGTGGGTGAGGAAGGACTCGGCCTGGCGAAAGTAGCCGAGACCGAGCGCCGCTACAAACAGGCTGTGATAGCCGCGCACCAGTGGAAGCGTCTCGGCAACCGATGCCCCCTCCGACGGAAGGCCCTCGACGGCTGTCCACCCCTCGGGATCGCCGACGGACAGGAGGATCGCCGCGCGCTGTGCGTGCACGCCAGTCCTGGTTGCCGGGTCGTCGGTCTCAGCCGCGGCCAGCACCGCTCGATCGAGCCAGCCGAGATCGTCCTCGACGTCGCCCTGCCCGACCACTGGCGAGGCCAAGGTGACCGAGGCACGCGCAGCGAGCTCTGGGCGTCCGGCGAGCTCGTCGGCGGCGAGCGCCATCTCCTCCCGCCAGCGGCCCCCATCGCCCGTGTGGTAGCGCAACCCCGCGATCCAGTAACGCAGCTCCCCCCGTACTTCGACTGCCATCGCCTCCTTGTCGAGGACCCGCCGAAGCAGGGGAACAGCCTTCTCCGGGTGGAGGCTGTAGGCGGCAGCGCGACCCAACTTGACCGCCATCCGCACCTTGGCGGCCCGCGAGAGCCCTGGGGCGCCGAGCGCCTCTTCGAGCAGCCGCGCAGCGGCCCGCTCGTCCCCGGCCGCACTGGCCGCCTCCGCGGCCGCCTCGCCATAGTGGGCCCATCGCCTCGGGCGGTCGGCCTCCCTGAAGTGGTGAGCCAACTGGCCGAGCGGAAGCGGCTCCGGACCGGACTCGAGCGCTTGGGCGGCCCGGAGGTGGAGCTGTCGCCGCTCGGGGCCGGGAATCTCGCCGTAGACTGCTTGCGCGGCCAGCGCGTGGCGACAGCCGTACAGTCCCGCGGCCCCCTCCGTGAGCACGGCCGCGCCAAGCGCCTCGGTAAGCCCCTTTGCCGCCCGGGCGGGGGAGAGCCCGGCCACCGCTGCGATCAGTTCCTCCGAGGCGAGAATGGCAACCACAGCGGCTGCGCGGGTCATCATCTGGGCGTCGCTCGTGAGGGAAGCCGTGCGCTCGCTCATCGACTCGCGCACCGCGGGCGGAACCCCGAGCTCTTGGAGCGCCGCCGACTGCCATCCATCGACGAGCTTGAGCTGGTCTCGGTCCCGGAGCAGGCCAACCACCTCTTCCAGCGCGAAGGGAATCCCCGCCGTCTGATCGTGAAGGTGCTTCGCCAGCTCGTCGGAGACCGAGCTCCTCTCGAGAAGTGCACAAGCGAGCCTTGCGAGCTCCTCGACCGAAAGCGGTCGGAGCTCGATCCTCGCCTCGAGGGCTTCCGTCGCCAGGCTCGCCGACAGCGCGGCCAGCGGTGACGAGGGAGGTAGGTCCTCGCTGCGGTACGTCAGGACGAACGACAGTTCCTGCGGCGGCTGCGAGAGAAGAAAGGTGAGGAACTCCAGGGTCCCCTCATCCGCCCAGTGCAGGTCCTCGAGAACGCACACTGTGGGGC
>JALZII010000164.1 GCA_030860365.1 Actinomycetota bacterium | reverse complement strand
GCCCAGCTCGGCGCCGTGGCCTCGGAGGGGGGCATGCAGGTCGAGCGCACGCAATTCTGCCTCGTGCTGCTGCGCCGTCGCCAGGAGATCGCTCGCTAGAGCACCAGGCTCCGCGCCCACGCGCTGCCGACCACCACCCGCGGCGAGCGCGACCGCGGTGGCGGCCACAAACGGCGCTCGGGCGCCTGCGGGGCGCAGTCGCTCGCGCCAGACAGGCCCAGGTAGGAAGCGCCCCTGCCAGCGGCAGCGCTGAGCGCGTGAGCGCCGCCAGCGCCAGGCCCGCCGCTGCGAGGTCGAAGGCCGTGGTGCGCCTCGAGAGGAACAGCTGCCGGTGGAACATGGAGCGCCGCAGCTCGGGCATCTGAGCGGCGATCTCCGGGAAGTGGCGCGCCGCCCGCGCTCGGCGACGTAGGCGCGCGGTTGGACGACCCGTGGTGGGCGAGCGCCGGGGGGGCGAAGGCGGTCCGCGCCGCGGCGCGCTGGGCCCGCCAGCCAAACCACACGTCCTCGGCCATCAGCTTGTCGCTCGCCACGTCGAGCCAGTCCTCGAACCCGCCGATGCGGTCGAACACCTCCCGCGTCACGAACAGGCTCGCCGTCTGCCACAGGCCGATGTCCTCGGTGATCCACAGCGTCCGGTCGAACGGGCCGAGCTCGGCGGCCGGGTCGGGGCACGCGGCCCTGGACGATGTCGGCGGTCTCGAGGGCGCGCAGCCCGGCCGCCGCCAGCCAGCCCGGCTCGGGGAAGCAATCGGCGTCGAGGAAGGCCAGCGCTGGCAGTGGGCGAGGAGGCGGGCCTGAGCGTGGCGTGGCCGCGCATCGTTTTCGCCGACGGCCCCGCCGAGCGCCCGGGTGACCGGCCTGGTCTCGTCGGTCACGCGAAGCCTGCTCTTGGGCGAGGAGGCAGCCCTGCTCGCACGCCCGCCAGGTGCGCGACTACCTCTATGGCCCCGACATCGCCGCCGCCCTGGCCGCGGTCCTCGAGTGTCCGGTGAACGTGGGGTCGGGCGAGGCGGTAGCGCTTCGCGAGATCGTCGACCGCCTGGCCGAGGAGGTCGGCCGGCCCGAGCTGGTGCGCTTCGGCGCGTCACGCCCCGCCCCGACGAGCCGCCGGTGGTGGTCGGCGATGTGGCCCGCCTGCGCGATGAGGTGGGCTGGACTCCGCCCCACAGCCTGCAGGAGAGCCTGCGGCTGACTGTCGACTGGTGGCGGGCAGAGCTAGGGTTGCCCCGCCCGTGACCTCCGTCGACCCGAGCATCTTCAAGGCCTACGACGTCCGGGGCGTCCACCCCGACCAGATCGACGAGGACGTGGCCTACCGGATCGGCCGCGCGTTCGCCCGGGTGCTGGGCGAGCTGGAGGGCAAGGAGCCGGCGGACCTGACGGTGGGACTGGGGCGCGACATGCGCCTCTCGGCCCCCGAGCTGGCCGACCGCTACGCAGCGGGCATCAGCGACGAGGGGGCCGACGTGCTCGACATCGGGATGGTGGGCACCGAGATGCTCTACTACGCCGTCGGCTCCCGAGGCCTCGACGGCGGGCTGATGTGCACGGCCTCCCACAACCCGAAGGAGTACACCGGCGCGAAGCTGGTCAAGCAGGGGTCGATCGCCCTCTCGGGCGACTCGGGCATCGGCGAGCTGGGCGATCTGGTGGCCGAGGGCGAGCCCGGCCCCCCGGTGGACCACCCCGGCCGCCGCGAGCGCGCCGACGTCGCCCACGAGTTCCGCCGGGCCGCCCTGGCGTGGATCGACCCCTCCGCGATCCGCCCGATGCGAGTGGTGCTCGACGGGGGCAACGGCATGGCCGGCCAGATGGTCGGCCCGCTGTTGAACAACCTGCCGCTCGACCAGGTCCAGACCTACTGGGAGCCCGACGGCGACCTACCTGGCCACGAGCCCAACCCGCTGCTGCCCGAGAACCGCGAGTTCATCGTCGACAAGCTGCTGGAGTGCGAGGCCGACCTGGGCATCGCCTGGGACGGCGACGCCGACCGCTGCTTCTTCATCGACGACACGGGCCGCTTCGTGGACGGCGACTTCCTGTGCACCCTGCTCGCCGAGTCGATCCTGGAGAAGGAGCCCGGCGCCGGGATCCTTTACGACGTGCGCGCCTCACGCGCGGTCGCCGATCGCGTGCGGGCCGCCGGCGGCAGCGCGCACGTCAACCGGGTCGGCCACGCCTTCTTCAAGACCCGCATGCGCGACGAAGGCGCGGCGTTCGGCGGCGAGGTCTCGGGCCACTACTACTTCCGCGACTTCTACAACGCCGACTCGGGCACCCTGCCCGCCCTGCTGATCCTCGAGCTGCTCTCGAAGTCCGGGAAGTCGATGAGCGAGCTGTTGGCCCCGCTGCACGAGCGCTACTTCATCTCGGGTGAGATCAACTCGGAGGTCGCCGACCAGGAGGCGAAGATGAACGAGCTGGCCGAGGCCCACTCGGGCGCCGAGGTCTCGTGGCTGGACGGCGTATCGGTCGACTACGAGGACTGGCACTTCAACGTGCGGTCGTCCAACACCGAGCCGCTGCTGCGGCTGAACCTCGAGTCGCTTCGCTCCGAGGAGCACATGGAGGAAAAGCGCGACGAGGTGCTCGCCCTGATCAAGGCGTGAGCGCGGCAAGCTCCGGGCTCACCGCAACGACTGGCCAGGCCCGTACCCGGTCCAGTGACCATAGCGCTAGGCTAGCCCTATGGCGCGTACGCAGACGATGGTCCAACTGTCCGAGGATCTCGTCGAGGCCCTGGACCGCGCGGCAGCCGACCGCGCCCGCTCGCGTTCCGCCCTGATCCGCGAGCTGCTGTGGGAGGCGCTGAGCGGTGACCGTGAGCGCGCGATCGGGGAGCAGATAGCCGAGGGCTACCGCCGGATCCCGCAGGGCGAGCACGACGAATGGGGAGACCTTGCAACCGGCGCCGAGAGCGCGCACCGCAGGACCCTCCAGCGCCTGGGGGCCGAGGAGCGAGCCGCCGGTCACGAGCCGTGGTGACTCGGGGCGAGGTCTGGTGGCACGAGCACCCTTCGTCGGGTCGGCGCCCTCACCTGATTCTCACCCGTGACGAGGCGATCCCCGTCCTGAACGAAGTGCTGGGAGTGCCGGCCACCCGGACCGTGAGAGGGATCCCATCCGAGGTGCCGCTGGACACCGCCGACGGGATGCCCGAGGCCTGCGCGCTGACTTTGGACAACGTCCTGCCGATTCTGACCTCGCGCTGCACCGAGCTCATCACGCGGCTCGGGCCCGAGCGCATGGAGATGGTGTGCCAGGCACTCGCCGCGGCAACCGGCTGCCGCGTGACGCCGGCACCTCGGTGACCCAGCCGCGGGTCGTCGGGGCGACGAACCTGCGGTATCCGAAGACTTCGCCGTCTTGAGCCGCATGGCGCCGGAGGAAGCCCGCCGCGACCCCTACGCCCCCGCCGCCGCGCAGGGCATCCACCGCATCGCCGTCCCCACGCCGTTCGCGGTGGGGCGGGTGAACGTCTACCTCGTCGAGGACAGCCCGCTGACGCTGGTCGACGCCGGCCCCAACTCAGGCACGTCCTTTGACGAGCTGCAGCGAGGCGTCGAGGCGCTGGGCCATCGCCTGGAGGACATCGAGCTGGTGATCCTCACCCACCATCACATCGACCACCTGGGGCTGGTCGGCCTCGTGGCCTCGCGCGCGGGGGCCGAGGTGGCCACGATCGATGTCGCCGTGCCCTTCGTCTCGCGCTTTCGCGAGGAGGCAGAGGCCGACGACGAGTTCGGCGTCCAGATCATGCTGCGCCACGGCGTCTCCGAGGACGTAGCCACCGCCCTCCAAGCGGTATCGCGCTCCTTTCGCAGCTGGGGCGCGCCGGTGGACGTGACCCGCGAGCTGACCGACGGCGAGACGATCGAGCTGCGCGACCGCCGCTTGGAAGTCCTCTTCCGGCCCGGCCACAGCCCCACCGACACCGTCTTCCTCGACGCCGAGCGCCGGACGCTGCTGGGCGCCGACCACCTGCTCAAGCACAGCTCCACCAACCCGCTGATCCCCCGCCCGCGCGAGCCGGGCGCGCCGCGACCCCAGTCGCTGGTCACCTACCTCGCCTCGCTCCAGAAGACTCGGGAGATGGAGGTCGAGCTCCTGTTGCCCGGTCACGGCGACCCCATCACCGACCACCGGGCGCTGATCGACGAGCGCTCCCGGATGCACGTCCGTCGCGCCGAGAAGCTGTTCGGCCTGATTGCCGAGCGCCCGCGCACCGCCCACGAGCTGGCCCAGGACCTGTGGGGCAACATCGCGGTCACGCGGGCCTACCTGACCCTCTCCGAGGTGCTCGGCCACACCGACCTGCTGCTCAACGAGGGGCGCGTGCGCGAGGTCGAGGCCGACGGCGTGGCCCGCTTCGAGGCAACCGACCCCGGCGGCGGGGGTTGATCGCCCTGGCCGGGCCTCACAGCGATGGAGATCGGCTGCGCCCGGCGCCCCGAAAGCGGAGCGACCGCGCAACGGACGAACAGAGCCGAGCGGCGCATCTCGTACTCTCGCCAGTGTGAGCCGGAGGGGCCTGTTCGTGACGCTCGAGGGCATCGACCGGTCGGGCAAATCGACCCAGGTGCGGCTGCTGGCCGAGGCGCTGGGGCCGGATGTCCTGGCGGTCCGCGAGCCAGGCGGCACGGTCGTAGGCGAACAGGTTCGGTCGCTGGTCAAGCACTCCTCGGCCTTCCCCACCCCGGAAGCCGAGGCGCTGCTGTTCGCCGCTGCCAGGGCGCAGCTGGTGTCAGAGGTGATCGAGCCTGCGCTCGAGCGCGGGCTCACCGTGCTCTGCGACCGCTTTCTCGACTCCTCCCTGGCCTATCAGGGCGCTGCCCGCGCCCTGGGCATCGACGAGGTGCGAGGGATCAACCGCTTTGGGATCGGGGAGCTCGCGCCCGACCTCACGCTGCTGCTCGACCTCGACCCTGGCGCCGCGGGTGCGAGGGCGGGCGAGCCAGACCGCTTCGAGGGCGAGGGGCGAGACCTGCAGGAACAGGTGCTCGAGGCCTATCGCGCCCTGGCCCGAGCGGAGCCGGAGCGCTGGCGCGTGGTGGACGCCGGCCGCGACGAGGCGGCGGTGCATGCGGAGATCCTCGGGCTGGTCAGTCGAGCAGCTCGAGCCGGTGCTCGATAGCGGCGGCGGTAGCCGTCGCGGTCACCCCCGGCCCGGAGTGGACCTGCTGCACGGAGGCCCTGGCCGCCAGCGCGGCAGACACCTCCAGGTGCCTGAACGCGCGCTCCGCATTCTGGTAATAGGCGTCCGCCCCGAGTCGAACGGCGTCGCGAGCGGCACGGTGGCTATAGGCGAGCCATGCGTCGCCGCCTGACACGAAGCGCCGCTTCCACGGCTCGACCAAGCGAGCCGTCGCCCCCGCACCCTGACTGCCGCGCTGCCCGAGGGGCTGACCGGCCTCGGCTGAGAGCGCCTCAGCCCGTCGGCGTCACCCGATACGCGTCGAACACCGAATCGACGTTGCGCAGCCGGTGGATGCAGCTCTTCAGCGCTGCCGTGTCGCCCACCTCGACCACGAAGCGGTTCTTGACCATCGGGTGCACCGTCGTGCAGCGGGCCTCGAGGATGTTGATACCGGTCTCGGCAAACGTGCGCGACAGGTCCTCCAGCAGCCGGTGGCGGTCCCAGCCGTCGATCTCGATCTCCACGCGAAAGGAGGCGCTGGTGCCCTCGGCGTCCTCCCACGAGACGGCGGCGAAACGCTCGGGATTGCGCATCAGCGCCTTGGCGTTGGGGCAGTCGTCGTGGTGGATCGTGATCCCCTTGCCAAGCGATATGTAGCCCACGATCGGGTCCCCGGGAACCGGGCGACAGCATTTGGCCAAGCGCAGCATCACGTCGTCGATGCCGTCCACTGTGATCCCGTAGCTCGACGAAGCGGCGGTCTTCTTGGGGGCCTCCCGGCGCTTGAGCAGCTCGGCCGCCGCGCCCTCGGGCGCCACTGCTGACTCGCCCTGCTTGAGCCGCTGCATGATCTTGTTGGTCGCGACGTTGGCCGAGATCTTGGCCTGGCCCAAGGCGATGTAGAAGTCGTCGCCCTTCTTGAAGCCCATCTCGCGGATCACGTCGGCCAGCAGCGGTGAGCCGGCGATCTTCTGCGGGGGCAGGCCCTGGCGGCGCAGGTTCTCCTGGAGGATCTCGCGGCCGCTGCGCTCGGAGTCCTCGCGGCGCTCGCGCTTGAACCAGGCCCGGATCTTCGACTGGGCGCGGGTGGTCTTAGCCAGCGCGAGCCAGTCCCGTGAGGGCCCGCGCTCCTTCTTGGAGGTGAGGACCTCGCAGATGTCCCCGGACTGCAGCTCGTAGTGCAGCGGGACGATCTTGCCGTTGACCTTGGCCCCGACGCAGCGGTGGCCCACGTCGGTGTGGATCTCGTAGGCGAAGTCCAGCGGCGTGGCGCCGGCGGCCAGCGACTTCACCTCGCCCTTCGGCGTGAAGACGAAAACCTCGTCCTCGAAGAGGTCGGCCTTAAGCGTCTCGGCGAACTCCTGGGGGTCCGAGACGTCCTGCTGCCAGTCAACCAGCTGCTTCAGCCACTCGACCTTGTCTTCACCGGCCCTGGTGGGGTCCTCCTTGTAGAGCCAGTGGGCGGCCACCCCGTACTCGGCCGTGTCGTGCATCTCGTGCGTGCGGATCTGGATCTCGAGCGGGCGGCCCTCGGGCCCGATCACCGTCGTGTGCAGCGCCTGGTAGAGGTTGAACTTGGGCATGGCCACCCAGTCCTTGAAGCGCCCGGGCAACGGCTTCCAGAGGGAGTGGATGATCCCGATGGCGCCGTAGCAGTCCTTGACCGAGTCCACGCGCACACGCATGGCCGTCAGGTCGTAGATCTCGTTGAACTCGCGACCCTTCTTGGTCATCTTCGAGTAGATCGAGTAGAAGTGCTTGGCGCGGCCCGAGATGTCGGCGGAGATGCCCACAGCCTCGAGCTCCTTGCGCAGGTATTCGCCCGCGCGGGAGACGTACTCCTCGCGCTCGACACGCTGCTGGCTGACCAGCCCCTTGATCTCGTCGTACTTGCGGGGGTGCAGCGTGGCGAAGGCCAGGTCCTCGAGCTCCCACTTGATGGCGTGGATGCCGAGGCGGTGCGCCAGTGGGGCGAAGATGTCGAGCGTCTCGCGGGCCTTGTCCTGGCGTTTTTGCTTCGGCATGGACCCCAGGGTGCGCATGTTGTGCAGCCGGTCGGCAAGCTTGATCAGGATGACCCGGATGTCGCGGGCCATGGCCACCAGCATCTTGCGGTAGTTCTCGGCCTGGCGGTCGTCGCGGCTCTGGAAGGTGACCCCCGAGAGCTTGGTCACGCCGTCGACCAGCTCGGCGATCTCCTCGCCGAATTCGGCCTCCACCTCGGCCAGGGACGCGGAGGTGTCCTCGACGGTGTCGTGCAGCAGGGCGGCGCACAGCGTGGCCGTGTCGAGGCGCATGCCCGCGCAGATCTTCGCAACGCCGACCGGGTGGACGATGAAGTCCTCACCGCTCGCGCGGCGCTGGTCGGCGTGGCGCTCGCACGCGAAGACGAAGGCCTGCTGTACAAGCGTCCGGTCCACGGGCCGGCCCACCTCGCCGGTGTGCTCCTCCACGACCGCGAAGAGGTCGCCGAGCAGGACGCTGTGGTCTTCGCTGAGGCGGCCGTGCGGGCTTGCCTCGGCCTCTGAGCCGGCCTGGCCTACGTGCGTGTGCTCGAAGCCGTCGGCAGCGGCGCCGTTGGCCTGGGCGAGGGTCTCCCCGCCGCTGCTCGGGCGGCGCTCTGGCTTCCGGGGGGCCTTCGGGACCTTGGCCATCCTCCGATTCTAAGCGGCCCGCGGCTGTCTGGATGGCACGGCGGCCCGGCCCGAAGGCTCAAGGCGCATTAGGTTCCAGGCAGTGAGCGTGCTGGTCACCGGCGCCTGCGGCTTCGTGGGTTCGCGGCACGTGGCGCGGCTCGTCGAGACCGGCGAAGAGGTGCTTGCCCTCGACGACCTGAGCTCGGCGGGCCCGAGAGCCTGCCGGAGGGCATCGAGGCGGTCGCCCTGGACATCCGCGACACCGCTGCTCTCACCGAGCTCATGGCTCGCCACCGGCCCCGCGCCGTCTTCCACCTGGCCGCGATCCATTTCGTGCCCGCCTGCAACGCCGACCCCCTGGGGCCCTCTCGGTCAACGTGGTGGGACCCCAGTCGCTGCTGAGCGCCCTGGAGCGCGCGCACCTGCCCGAAAGCCTGGTCCTGGCCTCCACCGGGCGGTGTACCAGCCCTCAGCGGCGCCGGCGGAGCGGCTCGCCACGGTCAACCTCGGCGCGGGGCGCGCCGTGGACGACCACGAGCTCATCGACCTGATCGGCGAGCTGCTCGGGCGCCCGCTGAGCGTGACCACCGACCAAGCCTCATGCGCCCCAGCGACCGCCCTGTGCTCGAGAACGATCCCTCCGCCGCTCGCGGGCTGCTCGGCTGGAAGGCGACGACGAGCCTGCGCGGCGCCTGTCACCAGCCGTCGAGCGCCCGCTCGCCGTGGGCTAACCGGCAAGCGCCCGCAGCACCTCGCCCGCCGCCTCCTCCTCCGTCTGCCACGACCCCACGACCAGCTCGGCCGCCTCGGGCGCCTCGTAGGGGTCGTCGACCCCCGTGAAGCCCGAGATCTCGCCTGCCCTGGCGCGGCCCCACAGGCCCTTGGGGTCGCGGCGCTCGCACACCTCGGCAGAGGTCGACACCCAGACCTCGGTGAAGTGGACGCCCAGCTCCTCGTGGCGGCTGCGCACCGCGGCGCGGTCGGCCGCGTAGGGAGAGATCAGGGAGACGACCGCCACGACGCCGGCGTCGGCCACCAGGCAGGCCACCTCGCCGGCGCGGCGGACGTTCTCGGCTCGGTCGACGGCGCTGAAGCCCAGGTCGCGCGAGAGGCCGCGCCGCAGCTCATCGCCGTCCAGCCACAGGACTGGTCGCCCCTCTCCGCGCAGCCGGTGCGCGACCACCTGCGCGATCGACGTCTTGCCCGCCGCGGGCAGGCCGGTGAGCCAGACGGTGGCCCCCTTCGGGGCCTGCGGAGCGTCCACGGCGGCGAAAGCTACGCGGCCAGTGCGCCGCCGCGGGTGAGCCAGTTCTCGGCGGCATCGAGGCGCGCGGCGTAGGCCCGATAGGCCGCCGAGCGCTCCAGCTCGGTGCGCGGGGAGTCGGTGACCCGCAGCAGCGGCTCGGCTCCTTCCTCGACCTCGACCAGGTCCAGCTCGAGCAGCACCCGCACCACGCGGCCGCAGGCAGCGGAGGCCCGAGGGTGCGCGCCCTCGCCGCGCAGCAGACGCTCGAGCGAAGTGCCCTGGCAGTCGCCGGCCTCCCGCAGGGCCCGGAACACCGAGGTCAGCGCCGGCCGCAGATCCAGTCCCGCGCGCCACACCGCGAGGGCGAACTCGGCCTCCGGGGCGCCCCAGGCGAGGTGGAGGAAGCCCGTGGACGGCGCCGCGGCCAGCAGCTCGCGGCCGCCGGCGACCGGTGGCGGGTCGACCGCCACGAGGTGCGTGTAGGAGGACGCGAGACCCGGGTCGCGCCCCAGAGCCTCCAGGCTGACCACGTCGAGGCAGCCCCCGGGCGCCATCCCCGCCACGAGCTGCTCGAGTCCCTCGCGCCGGCGTGCCACATCCGCGCACACGGCCAGGACCGGCTCGCCGCTCGTGAGCAGCTCGCCGGCCACCCCGGCGA
>JALZII010000143.1 GCA_030860365.1 Actinomycetota bacterium | reverse complement strand
GGTGCGCGCGAGCTTGGTGAACGGCTTGAGCTTGCTGCGTGAGGCCCAGGCCAGCCACGCTTTGAGGTGCTGGGCGGCGAGCGAGGGGTCGGCGAGGTGGTAGAGCGCGCGCAGCTCCTCCTTGAGCAGGTAGGCGCGATAGAGACCGCGGTTGGCGTGCTGGACTTCGGCGAGCTTGGCGGCCTGGCGTTCGGTGAGGCGCTCGGGCGCCTTGAGCAGCGACCAGCGCACCCCCTTGACCCAGCGCCCAGCGGTGGTGGTGGACTTGTCGCGCTGGCGCCACTCGGCGCGGCGGACCTCGTCGACAGCGCGCCCGGCCAGGGCCACGACGTGAAAGGGATCGAAGCACACCTCGGCGTCGGGGACGGCGGCGTGCACGGCGTTCTCATAGCCGGCCGACATGTCGATCGAGACAGCCCGGATCGTGGTCTTGCGCTCGCCCAGCTCGTCGAAGAAGGCCTGCAAGGTGGCGGCGTTGCGCCCTGGCTTGGCCCAGACGATCGCCCCGGTGGCGTGGTCGGCCACACACGTCAAATAGCGCTGGCCCTTGCGGTAGGAGATCTCGTCCACCCCGATGGCCACCAGGCCGTCCAGGCGCCGGGCGTCGAGGTGGTCGGCCACGACGCGCGCCACGATGCGCCCGACGGTGTCCCACGCGATGCGCAGCAGCCGCGCGATCGGGGTCTTGACCATCTGCTGGGCCAAGAAGGCCACGACGTCTTCGAAGTCGCGGGTGTAGCCCGAGCCCGCCCGCGCCCACGGGACGGCTTCCAGGCGCACCCCGCAGTCGCGGCAGTACAGGCGGCGCAGTTCGCATTCGATCACGCACCGGTTGGCGCCCAGATCGAGGTGGCGCCAGCGCTTGACCCGCCGCCCGTGGACGTGACCGCCGACCTGCCCGCAGGTCGAACAGACCCGCCGGCGACGGCGCAGGCGCACGGTCACGATCACGCCTTCCGCGCCGAAGCTGACATCGATGACCGACGCCCCTGGGAGCCTGAGCATCCGGTTGAATGCAGTCGTGACGCGCACGCCGTCCTCCTCTGTGAGCCGCTGAACTTCAAGCAGCCAGCAGCCTGCACCGAGGACGGCGTGCCGTCCATCAAGCTCTGCCCAACTCGCGCGTTCGACCCGCCAGCGCCAAGGCCCAGCAAACGCGCGCCCAACGCGGCCGTTCAGGCCGCCAGTTCACCACCAAACGGCGAGGAGACCCGTACTTGTACCCGGGAGCGTACTTGTACCGGGGGGTCACGCGATCGTCACAGCCGACAACCGCTTGCGGCTCAATGGCCTCTTCGAGCCCCGTAAGAACCCCTTGGTCGCTCCCCTTCGCTCTCTGCGGCGCGCCGGCAAGGCCATCCGTGGAAAACATCAGCCTGGACCGCGGTGGACACCGCATACGCCGGCTCAGGTCGACCGCTGGCTGAGGGCCGCCGGGCTGGAGCCCGACCGTAGGACCACGATCGGCTTCGGGCCGTTCACCTTTATGTGCCGGCCCATTCGTCCCGATCGCCTCGGCCTGCGCCTTCACAACCGGCTCGATCGCACCGCGGAGCGCAGAAACACCACCCTACGCCGCCATGGGTGGCATTATCTTGTCTCAGCTCGCCGGGCTGACTCTGCTTGATCCGACCATTTTCGATTCAGTAGGCCTGGTAGTAGCCACCGCGTGGCGTCGGCACGAGATTTACCACCACCCCCAATGGGTTGGCCTGCGCCAGCTCGAGCTGCTTGCGGCAGTCAATGGCCGCCGCACGGCTGGTGTGCTCGAGCCCCAGGACGACGACGACGCCCGAGACCTCCGCGGCCAGCTCCCGCGCGTCGCTCAGGGCGGTCAGGGCGGGGCTGTCGATGACTACGTGGTCGAAGCTCTCCTCCAATGTGGACAGGACGTCGGCCATGCGATCGCTTTCGAGCAACTCGAGGGGATTTGGCGGCGTGGGTCCGCTGGGCAGGATCACCAGCTTGCGCCCGCTGACGCCGGTGCCCTCCGCGTCGACCGACTCGTGGAGGAAGGCATCGTCGAGCGCAGTGCCGCTGAGGACCGAGGAAAGGCCGTGCGCCGCATCGTCGGCCCCAGACAAAGGGCCCTTGTGCAGGTCGGCCTCGACCAGCACCACGCTGTCGCCCATGGCCGCCATCGTGCGCGCCAGCCCCTGGGCGACCGTCGACTTGCCGTCGCCCGACACCGGGCTCACGATCAGCAGCGACCGCAGCGGGCCGTTGACGTCGAGGAAACCCAGGTTGGCGCGTAGCGTACGGAAGGCCTCGGCGTCTCGGGCGTCCTTGATCTCGATGCGCCCTGGGCCACGTTCAAGATCCCGGCTGCGGGGGATGCGCGCCAGAACCGGCAGGTCGTAGAGCTCCTCGATCTCCTCGATACTGCGCACGCTGTTGTCGATGCGGTCGCGGAGCAATCCGGCTCCAAGCCCAAGGACAGCCCCTAGGACCAGGCCGAGGACGAGGTTGAGTTCCAGATTGGGGGAGGAGGGATCCTCGGGCACTGTGGCGCGCTGCACCAGCTCGGCCTTGCCTGTCTGTAGCGCCTCGGCAAGTCGCAGCTCGTCCAGTTGGGCCTCCAAAGCCTGGCCGATCTCGCCGCTGCGCTGCTCCGGGGAGAGGATGGTCAGCCGGCTCTGGACCAGGCTGATCGCCTCCTGCAGCTGGCCGCGGTCGACGGTGCGACGGAACTCGATGTAGGCCTCCCCGTAGTCGCTGGCCATCGCGGCGGCCAGGAACGGGTTGGGATGCTCGGCCTCGATATCGACCAGATCGCTCTCCCCACTCGAAGTGATCGTCACGCTTTGGGACACGGTCTGCGCGGAGACCTGGCCCAGCTCGGGCCGCTGGCTGAGCTTCTGTGCGGCCAGCCTGGCGATCGTTGGCAGGTTGATGAGGGCCTCGTTGGTCGCAGCCTCGCGCGCGGGGTCGCCTAATAAACTGCCGGAGAGATCTTCGAGCACGGCACCGGTGCTGTCGCTAAAGAACAGCGCTGCCGTCGCCGTGTACTGCTCCTCCTGGCGGAGGGTGAGAACGGCGACGAGCAGCGGGACGAGGACCAGGCCCTGCAGCACCCACAGCTTGCGCCTGCGCAATACGCGCCAGATGGCGGCCAGCATGTTTTGCTGGGGCCGGTCAGGTTCCGGACCGGAGGTCGCGTGCAGGCCCACGCTTCGCGGCCCGCGAGACCGGGCCTTCCTGGCGAGCGGCGCGGACGAGGCCATCGCCGAAATGATGGGGGAACGAGAGGGCATTGTGGGTCTATGAGCAGCTTGCTGACGAGTAACGGGGCGGCACAGTCTCCAGCTGGCGACCAAGCAACCAACAGCGACGAACCGGAGCCTAGGCGGACCGCCCCGTGAACCGAGAGTCCGACCGGGTCCGACGCGGTGCGCAGCGAGTTGCCACGCTACTTTGGGCAGCGGAGGATTCGCCCATCGGCTATCGGGCGCTTGCGTTGGCACGCCGATCCCGTGATCAGGGACCTAGGAATGGAGAAAGCGGGCCCTGGAGGCCCGCCTTCCCGTCGAGTGGTCGTCTGCCGGGGTCGCCGGCGTCGGTTGAGTACTACGCCGTCGGGCGACCCGGGTTCCTGCGCAGGATCAGGCCCATGGCCAGCAGTCCGATGCCGATGAGCAGCGTCGGGACGGCTGCGTAGCCGGTGAAGGGCAGTTCGTCGCCCTCGCCGGACTCCAGCTGGCGGGGTGCCTGGGCCGCGGCCAAGGGCGCGTCGGCGCTGTCGCCGGCGGTTGTGCCGGCCAGGTCGCCGCGGCCGTTGCCACCGGGGGCCTCGCCCTCGACCACATCGCCGAGCACCTCCCCGTCTTGGTCACCGGCCACGTTGTCGCCT
>JALZII010000134.1 GCA_030860365.1 Actinomycetota bacterium | reverse complement strand
GTGCAGCTTGGCGGCGATCTCCTGGTTCTGGAACCCGAGCACGACCATGCCGAGGATCTGCTTCTCGCGAGCTGACAGTGCGGGCTGGCCGGTGTGGTGCAGCAACTGGCTCGGGATGCAGACCTGGCCGGCGGCGACCGCGCGGACGGTGATGGCAAGCGCCGCCTCGACCTCGGACTCGAAGATGAACCCAGTCGCCCCGGCCCTCAGCGCCTTACGCACGCCCCGGCCGCCCGGCGTCGAGGAGACGAGGACCGCGACGGCGTCAGGCAGCCGCTCGCGCACGAGACGGATGTCGGCCGCACGTTCCGCGCCCGACCGGGGACCCCCGAGGATGACGACCTGCGGCGCAGGACCACGGACCCGCTCGACTAACTGCTTGGCCGTGGCAGCGCGGACGGCGGGCACGAGCGCGTCGGCGGCGAGGACTGTGGTGACCCGGTCCACGAGCGGGTGGCCCTGGACGGCCAGTCCGACGCTCGGCTGAGCAGCGCCCGGATGACCGTCCGTTGTCAAAACTCTCCTCAGGCTACCCCGCTCGGTGCGTGATCTCGGAACGCTACCGCACACGCACAAGCGCCCCGGCGGAGGCTCCGCCGAGGCGCAAGATCCTGCCCGCGCCTGCCGGCGCGGGAACGTCAGACGACCTTGATTCCGTTGCTCTTGACGGCGACGTCCTCGCCGGAGACGTTTCCGATCTGAACGGCGGTCAACGCGGTGAGGTCGCCGTAGTCGCGAACCTTGGGCTTCTCGTACATGATCCTCCCTGACTCGGGGCCCACACGGGGCCAATTAATGGTACGAAAGCCTATGTCTCGCCAGCGCGCCGGGCAAGGACCGAAAAAGTCACGGGCGGCGCCGCCCGCCCCCACGGCTCAGCTTCCGCGCGCGGGCACGTGCCGCAGCTCGTACCGTGGCCGTACCAGGTCGGGGCGCTGGAGCATGTCCGCTGCGAACGTGGGCTCCTCCTGGGAGCGCAGCCAACCCTCCATCTCCATGCAGCGCCAGGCGCGAAAGCCCAGCTGCTGCCCTAGCGTGCTTAGCTCCGTGCCGGGCTCGAAGAGCTCTCGCAGAGCCTCGGGCCGAACGTAGGCCTGCAGCCGTGCGTCGCGAGCGCGCACGAACGGGGCCATCACCGGCAGATCGGCGGCGATGCCGGCGTCGACGAAGGAATTGATGTCCATCTTGGGCGCCTGCAGACGGACGTGGTCGGGCACGATGCCGGCCATGCTGTCGCGCAGGAACGGACGGTTGAAGCGCGGGTCGAACGCGAGCTCTGGCGGAAGGCGGTCCACGAAGGAGATGAGGTCGAGGTCGGCGAACGGGTGGCGGCGTTCAATTCCGGCCAGGGCGGCCCGCCGGCGCGCGTGGTCGAACAGCGAGGCCGGAAACCCGCCGGTGAACAGCAACTCGACTCGACCGGTCCACCACCGCGGCTGGCCGGGCTGCTTCCAGCCCCACGGGGCCGTGGCGGCGGCGTATGCGCGCCCCGTCCGCTCATCGAGCCATGTCGGCGCCACGACGTCCGGCCCCCGCAGGCTTCGCATCGCCCGGTGGACGAAGTGAGGCATGCTGCCCTTGACTCCGATCCTGTAGGCGGTTCCCAGCCACACTTGCGCTGGTGCCTCGGCCAACAGGGGCATCCGGCGCAGCATTTTCAGCATGGCCAGCGGCCGGCCCTGGCTCAGCAGGTCGGCCGCCAGCCACGGGGAGCAGCCGAACAGATCGTCACCGTCCTCGCCGTCGAGCACCACCCGGATGCCGTCCTCGGCGGCGCGACGCGCCAGCGGCAGCCAGTACGACAGCGTCGTGGCCGTCGCCGGCAGCTGCCAGGTGTGCAGGTACTCGAGCGACCCGAAAAGGATGCCGCTGGACTCGACCTCGATCCGTGTGCTGGCGAGCCCAAGCTCCGCGACGGTGGCGTCGATCTGCTCGGTCTCGTCGCTGCCCGGATGGCTCGGGAACGTCATCGAGTAGGTGGTGTGCACCGGCGCGCGCTCCGGCGCCACGCAGCGGGCGCTCACCGCGGCGAGCGTGGTCGAGTCCAGCCCGCCGCTGAGCATCACCGCGGTGGCTCCGGGCTCACACCGACGCTCGACCGCGCCAACGATCTCGGCGCGCAGCTGCTCGCCGAGCTCCTCGCGCGAGCCTTCCAGGCGCGGACCGAGGACCGGCGTCCAATAGCGTCGCAGGGCGACGCGGCCGTCGACGACGCGGAGCAGGTGCCCCGCCGGCACACGGGCGAGGCCCTCGTACAGCGTGCGGTCGGACGGCAGGCGGCTGTGAGCGAGCCAGTGCCCGACGGCGCCCCGGTCGGGGTCGGGCCTCCGGTCGACCAGTCGCAGCAAATTGCGCACCTCCGATGCGAACAGCACCCGGTCGCCGACGATGCGGGCGAACAGGGGCCGAGCGTTGACCTGGTCGCGCGCTACGAGCAGCCGCCGGTTGGCCGGGTCCCAGACGAGCACCACCCAGCTGCCGCGGAGCGATTCGAACATCCCTTCGCCGAAGCGCGCGTAGAGCCCGAGCAGCACCCGCTCGGGCGCCAGGCCCGGGGGCAGGCCGGCTCGCTCGGTCATCGCGCCGAGGTTCGTGAGGTGACCGTCGAGCAGGCATGAAGGTGCCGCGTCACCGTCGCGAGCCTCGTCGCCGCCCCCGGTCCACGCCACGGCCAGCGGGCCGTCTTGGAATGCCTGCGCCGGCCCGTCCGGCTCCAGGGCGCCAATGACCTTCTGGCGCAGCGCCTCGGTGGCCGTGGGGTCAAAGGCCCCGGCGATAGCGCGATTCACGCCGGGCTGCCTATTGCGGGGCCGGCGTGCTCGTGGATCACGCCGGCGAGCCCGTGGGCGTCGATGCCCGGCCACATCACCGCGCGGAAGGTGGGGACGGTCCGCGCGAGCTGCGAGTAGCGGTCCAGCTGGCGCGTCAGCCGGGTGGGCTCGCGCAGATAGCTGCAGAGGTCGGAGCACAGGAGCAGCTGCGGATCGACCTGCATCGGGGTGACCGGCTCCCGTGGCTCCTGCTCGGCGCGCTCGAGGAAGTAGAGCGCCGCGAGGCGCAACCGGCGCCTCGGCGTAGCCACCGCTACGCGAAGCTCGTGGTCGTCGCGCCCGCGCACCGGGCCAAGCCCGGCGACCGCCTCGGGCCCCATGGCGCGCGCTTCCGCGTGTCGCACACTGGCCAAGGCGGGGCCGGGATGAAGCGCGATGCTTCCCCCGGCGGGCTCCAAGGCGAGCACGTCATCGGCCGCGAATGCGGCGCCGTGGCGGACGAGATTCATCGCCAACGAGCTCTTGCCGCCGTGGGAGGGCGCCACGAGGCCGATCGCCTCGTCCCCGTAGGCGACGGCGCTCCCGTGGAGGGTCTCCATCCCGTGGAGCACCACCAGCAGAGGCAGAATCTGTCCGATCACGAAGGCCTGCCACGCCCACTCGGCGATCGCCGTAGGGGCGCAGAGCACGCGGCGCCCGTCGCCGGTGACGAGGTAGCGTCCGTAATAGGAGGCCTCCAGGCGGTAGCCCGCCTGCGGGTGGGCCTCGATCGTCAGGATTCGTCGATCCTGCGCGTCGCGCACCTCGCCCAGCAGCGTCGAGCCCCCCGACGGCCATGCGGCGTCGAGCTCCGCACCACTCACGAGTCGCAGGTGGCAGCACCGCGCGTTCTCGTCGGCGGATCGCGTCGGCGCGACGGTCTCCTCCAGCAGGCCCGGCGCGGGGAAGTCACCTTGGAGGCGGATGCCGAACGCGCTTCCCGTCCACTCACCAGCACGGGACGCCGTCGCAGCGGCCTCCAGACGGCGCGCGATCACACCAGACGGGCGTTGGTGTCGATCAGTCCCCGCTCGGCGAGGTCCGGGCACCGGCTGCAGAGATCCTCCTCGATCATCTGGATCGCCTGCTCGTAGTCGAGCGCGAGCTGCTGGGCAGCCTCCCTTAACGGTCGCGGAGTGCTCGAGAACCCCGAGCATGCGACCGGCCACGAGCTTGAGCCAGTGATGCTTCGCCATCTCCGGTTGAGGGCGATCCGCTCGGCCGCGAAGCCGCGGTGGACGACGTGCTCAGGCAGACGAACGGTCAATGCCAGCGGCGTCGCGTCCCTTATCGGCGTGTCCTCGGCCATGCGCTCCTCCTCGTTGTGCTCGCGGATGGATGCCCCGTGGCCGTCCTTCGAAAGCCGCCGCAGGTTAGCGCCCTGGCGGGGTGGGCCAAAACCTCGCTCAGAACGCGCTCTCCACGAGCTCGGCGAGTCGGCTCACCGGCGTCGCCGGATCGGCACGCAGCCGGTAGACGGCGGTCCCGGCGACCAAGTCGGCGAGCAGCTCGAAGCGGCAGGCCATACGGGCCCGCGATCCCAGGTCACCCAACACGTGTTCGAGCAGGGGCACCGGGCTCGATGGCAGGAGCTCCAGACCGGGCCGCAGCCCCGGCCGCCGATCCAGCAGATGGATCGCCGCTACTCGGCAGGGCGCGGTGGCGGCGTGACGCACCGCCAGCCAGGCCTCGGGGCCCACGACCGCCTGCACCGTGCCCAGCTCGCCGGCGTCAAAGCCCTCCGGGTGGTCGAGCGGGAAGTTCATCAGCGGCGGGGCGGGATGCGCTCGGATCTCCCCGTCGTCGCGGCGCAGGGCGAGCGCGTCGTCGGCGAAGAATGGGTGTCCGCGGCGGACGAGCTCCGAGGCCAGGCTCGACTTGCCACCGCCCGCCTGCGTGGCGAAGGCGAGAACGCCGTCGGGCCCCTGGACGGCACTTGCGTGCAGTGCCTCCAAACCATGGGCCTCGCTGGCCTTCAACAGCACGGCGTCCAGCAGGAACCGCTGCCAGGTCGGCTCCTCGAGCTGCTCGGGCGCACAGAGGATCGTGGCCGCGTCGGCCGACAGCAGGTACAGCGCGCGATCGCCATAGGCGATGCGCAGCTCGCCGCCGCGGGCTCGCTCGGCCACGCACCGGCAGCCGTCCGGCAGGACACCAATGGATCTGTGTTCGGTCCCCGTCCACGCACCGGCGATCTCGCCCGCGGTGGCCAGGCGGATGGAGACGGCGGGCTCCACCGGGTGGGCCGGGACCAGGCCGGCGAGGGGCAGGTCCGAGCGCAGCCCGAGTCCGAACGCGTTGGAACACCGCAGGACCACCGTGGGTGTGCGCTACGTCTCCGCCAGGCGACCGTAGTAGTCGCTTCCGCCGGAAGGCAGGAGCGGGCGAGGGTCATGGATGCCGGCAAGCGCTCCCATCACGAGACGGTCCTCACGAGCCCGCCCGGCCCTCGATGGCGCTCAACGCGTGTGCCTCGACCGAGCCGGCCAGCGTCTGCGCACTGACGCCGGGTGAGATGATCGCGCGGAAGACCGGCACCGTACGAGCCGTGTGGGCGTACAGGTCAAGCTGGTTTACGAGCCGGTCCGTCGCTCGAACGAAGCCGTTGAAGGTGCTCCCGAGCAGAAGCCGGGGATCCGGCGGGGAAATCTCCTCCACGACGGGCTCGCCTGGTTGGTCGCTGCGCACGATGAAATAGATGGCGCCGAGGGGCAGCTCCCGCTGCTCGCGCTCGACGGCCACGCGCAGCTCGTGCTCGTCTCGCCCCACCACGGTCCCGAGGCGCTCGAGGGCCGTCTGCCCGATGGCGCTCGCCTCGGCGTGGCGCACGCTCGTGATCCCCGCCCCCGGATGGGCGACGATGCGTTGTCCCCGCCGCTCGAGCGCGAGCACGTCGTCGGTGACGAAAGAGGCGCCTCGCAGAGCGAGGTTCACGGCCAGCGAGCTCTTCCCGCCGTGCGAGTCGGCGACGAGCGCGACGGCGTGCCCCGCGAGACCGACGGCGCTGGCGTGCACTGCCTCGAGCCCGTGGAGAACGGCCGCCAGTGGAAGGACCTGCCCGATCAGGAAGGCTTGCCACTCCCAGTCGGCGATCTGGTTGGGATCGCAGAGAACGAGCGAACCGTCACGCGAGAGCACGTAGCGGCCGTAGGCCGGCGCGTCCAGCCGGTAGCCGAGCTCTGGATGCTCCTCGATGGCGAGCAGCCGACCGCCCTCCGCGTCGCGCAGGTCGCGGAGTGGCTGAGCATCGTTTCGGCTCCAGGCGTCTTCGAGCACGCGCCCGGACACGAGCTCGAGCGAGGTCCTGCGCAGGTCGCTGCCCGAGTGGCCATCGAATAGCCCTCTCGCCGGAAATGCGCCGTCGAGGCCAAAGCCGAACGCCCGCCCATGCCATCTGCCCTCGTCGCCGAGGGACGAGGGAGCAGCACGCGAATCTGGGACGGTCTCGCTCAACGCCGTCACCCAAGCCCGAAGGCGCTGTAGTGCCACCGCTCATCCGCGCATGAACCTATGTCTCGACAAGACGCTGAAAGTCGGCGCCCCCCGGATGGAGGAGCGGCTCTCCGGCCTGCTCGACCCATGCATGCGCAGCGAATTCCGGCTCCGAGCGGACCCCGATGATCAGGGAGGAGCTGAGCCCACGGCGCGCGAGCATCCGCGTGAGGACGAGGGACCGGACGAGGCACCGGGAGTCCGTGGGCAGGAGGCGGACGGTACGCGACACCGCGCGCCCGAGCCGGAGACCGATGACATGGGCCGAGCTGGCGTCGCCCACCGGCTCCGGAGCCTCTAACGCTCCCGGCTGTCGGAGCTTGGCGACCACATCCGGAAACTCATGGCGCCACAGCCACCAGCGTACGCCGGAGTAGGTCCTGAGAACCTCGCCGGCCAGCCGAAGCTTGTTCGCCAACGATAGCGGCGAGTAGAGGTCTCTTCGTCCGAGCGCCGCGATCGAGGTCGCCCTCACTTGGCGCACGGGGATCGAGCGCTCGCCCAACACGCCGCCGGTATTGCGGAGGGCACGCTCCGGGGTTCAACGCTCGATGCCATCTACCTCGATCAGGCCTCGCTCGACTAGGTCCGCGCAGAGGGCGCAAAGGTCTTGCTCGACCTCGTCGATCGGCTGACCGTACTCGCTCGCAATCTCGGCAGCTGCGCGACCTACGCTCTCCTCGGACTCCAGCACCTCGAGCATCCGTCCGGCGGTGGGGTTGAGACCGTGGTACTTCCCGGTCTGCAGGTTCAGCACGACGGTCTCGGCGGCGA
>JALZII010000121.1 GCA_030860365.1 Actinomycetota bacterium | reverse complement strand
AAGGAACGCAGCTCGTCGAGCGGCACCTCTATCGGCGGCCAGATGTTGAGCAGCACCTGATTTCCCTGCAGTCGCTTTTTCGCAGGGCGCTGGGCCTGGGCGCGACGGATGCTGTCGAGGCATGCGGCCAGGACGCGCTCGGGCTCGGGCAGGGCGGTGAGCCGGCCCGAGGCGTCACGCACCGGGGTGATGTCGCGCACCTCGGCCAGCGCCACGAGGCGCTCGTCCTTTGGGTTCTCGCGGGCGGCGCAGTGAAAGAGGTGGACGTCCTCCACCGCCGGCATCCGCTCCAGCTCGAAGTTGGCGAGCCGCCACAGATTGAGCCGGCGCGCGATCATCGGGTGAAGCTCGCGGGTCACGAGCTCCTCCTGGAAGCCATCGTCCGCCAGTCGGAAGGTGAAGTAATGGACGGGAGCCTCTGGCCCGCCGCTGACGGCCACCGCCACGCGCTCGACGGTAGGGGGCAGTCCCGCCTCCCTGAGGGCTGCAAGCAGCTCGGCGGCCATGTCGTCGGTCTCGGGCGGGGGCTCGGTCCACGACAGGTAGAAGTCGACCAGGACCTCCGAGCCGGAAGCCTCGGCTGCCAGCGCGGCGGCGCCCGAGGCCACCGCGGGCAGCTGCGAGGCCTCGGCGAGCGTGGTCACCAGGTCGACGTGTCCCCCGTCGCCGGCGTAGCGGGCGGTGAGGAACTGTCGCCCGTCGCGGACGTGGGAGCGCACGTCCTCCAGGGAGTGGATCTTGTAGTAGCGGCGGGTGAGCAGCTCGAGCATCGGCTCGTCGCCCTTCTCGCCGCCGATCCGCTCTGCCAGGAGCCGGATGAGTGGCTGCGGGCTTGCCACCAGCGCCTCGATGCGCTCGGCGTAGTCGGGGGCGTCGGGGTGGGCGGCCAGGTAGCTGAGCTGCTCCCGAACCGCGGCGAGGACCTGCTCGCGGGCGTTCTCGATGACGAGCTGGTCGAAGACGCGGAAACGCACGCTCCGGGCCAGCTCGCCCACGACCGGATGGCGCAGCTGCGCCGCGACGATCAGCCGGTCGAGGGTCTCGCGAAGCTCCTCCCTCAGCGCCGCGGGCAGCGTCTCGGCGTGCTGGAGCCGGCGGTCGAGGAGTGCCATCACCACCGGGACCTGAGACGGCGCGCGCTGCTGGGCGAGAAAGATCCGGTAGACGGCCTCCTCGAGCTCAGGCCCCCGCTCGAGGTCGTGCACGCCGTAGCGGGCCAGCGCACGGGTGAGCCTGGCGCGAAACGTCTCGGGCAGGCCCTCGCGTTCGACGTCGAGCGAATGGAGGTAGGAGCGGAAATGCTCGCGGGGGCTGCGGACGCGTTCCCCCTCCTCATCCTCCAGCTCCTCGCGCTCGGTCGCCGGCCAGTTGCGAGAGAGCTCGGCCAGCTCGGCGAAGATCTTGAGGATCTCGAGCTCGCCATGGAGCACTTCTGGGTCATCGGGCGGCAGCTGGTCGCGGGCCTCCTCGAACTCGGCCACCAGCCGGCGGGCTTCCTCCACGTCTACGTCGAAGCCCATGATCAGGCTGCGCAGGGCATCGAGGTGCTCTCGAGCGCGCAGGCGGGGACCGGATTCCGAAGGGCTCACCAGGGCGTCGAAGGCGATGCGCGGAGCGTCGGGCGCCGGGGCGGCTTCCGCGGACTTCGGCTCGACGCTCACGAGCGGCGCTCCTGACTCGACGTGGACGCTGCCCGCCACGAGGACGTCCCGCACCCGCCCCGCGTGCGTGGCGACGATCGTCATCTCCATCTTCATCGCCTCCAGGACGGCAACCGGAGCCCCAGCCTCCACGTCGTCGCCTGCGGCGACGTTCACCGACACCACGAGCGCCGGCGCCGGAGCGCGGATGACCCCCCCTTCGTCGCGCGACACGCGATGGGCCACGTGCCCGACCTCCACGAGATGATCCGGACCGTCGGTGACGGCGTCGATCGCGAACGCCTGGTCACCGATGGCAAGGCGGCGCGAGAAGCGCCGCAGCGGCTCTACCTCCACGTCGATGCTCGCCCCCTCGGCCTCGATCTTGTAGCGGCGCGGGCCCGTCTGGGCGACCGCCAGCTTGTAGGTCTGGCCGCGATTGCGCAGCTCCACCGTCCGGCCGATCTCGTGTCTCGCCTGCGGGCGGCCGCGGTTGGCGGCGACGTAGAAGCCTCGGCGCTCAAACTCCTGCTCGGCGTCGTAGACGTCGATGGCGGCGGTCAGCACGGCGACGTCGGCGTGGCGCGTCGGGATGTGGCCGCCCGAGCCGACCAGGCGGTCGAGCCAGCCGGTGTCGGCCTCGCCGGCGATCATCTCCGGCCGCTCCAGCAGGTCCAGCAGGAACGACTTGTTGGTCGTCCCCCCCCGGACCACCACGGTCGTCTCCGCCAGCGCGCGCTGCAGCCGCGCCCTGGCCTCCGCGCGATCGCGTCCCCAACCGATGAGCTTGGCCACCATCGAGTCGTACTCGGTGGGGATGGCGTCGCCCTCGGCGAGGCCAGTCTCCACCCTCACCCCCGGCCCCGAGGGCAGGCTGAGAAGCTCGACGGTCCCGGGGGCGGGGGCGAAGCCCTGTTCGGGGTCCTCGGCGTTGAGCCGGGCCTCGATCGCGTGGCCGGATGCGCGCGGCGGCTCGCCCTCCAGGCGCCCCCCCCGGGCCACCTGGAGCTGAAGCTTCACGAGGTCGGGCCCCGTCGTCATCTCGGTGACCGGGTGCTCGACCTGAAGCCTGGGGTTGACCTCGAGGAAGGAGACCGCCTGCTCGTCGGGTTGGTAGAGAAACTCGACGGTCCCGGCGTTGCGGTAGCCGGCTGAACCAGCCAGCTTGACGGCCGCGGTCCGCAGCTCGTCCTCCTGCTCGGCGCTCAGCGCGGGGGAGCTCGACTCCTCGATCACCTTCTGGTTGCGACGCTGGATCGAGCAGTCGCGCACGCCCACTGCCCAGACCGTGTCGTGGTGGTCGGCGATGACCTGGACCTCGACGTGGTGAGCGCCGGTGACCAGGCGCTCGATGAAGATCGTGGCGTCGGCGAAGGAGCGCTCGGCCTCGGCCTGCGCTCCCTCGAACGCCGGCACGAGCTCAGCCTCGGAGTCGGCCACGCGGATGCCACGCCCGCCGCCCCCGGCCGCGGCCTTGATCATGACCGGATAGCCGATCTCCCGCGCGTGCTCGGCGGCGGCGTCGACCGTCTCCACCGGCACGCGGCTCCAGGCGGCCACCGGCACGCCCGACTCCTCGGCGAACAGCTTGGCCCCCACCTTGTCGCCCAGGCGACGCATGACCTCCGGCGGCGGGCCGATGAAGGCAACGCCGATGCGGGCGCAGAGCTCGGCGAAGGCAGGGTCCTCGGCGACGAAGCCCCAGCCCACCCACGCCGCGTCGGCCCCGCTCTCGCGCAGCGCCCGCTCGAGCTCGGCGTGGTCGAGGTAGGGGTTCGCGCTCTCGCCCACACCGATCGTGACGGCCTCGTCGGCCTGGCGCACGAACGTCGCTCGCCGCTCGGCCTCGGTGTGGAATGCGATAGTCCGCATCCCCCAGCCGAGCTCGAGGTTGAGCTCTCGCACCGCGCGGATCAGGCGCACCGCCGCCTCGCCGCGGTTGACGATCGCCACGCGGGTCATCTCAGGGTCAGCGTCCGAGTGCACCTGGGTCAACGCCCCCGGGAAGCGGCTCTCCACCTCGCCCCGGCCGCACCGGGGCCAGATGTCAGAGCGTCAGCCACCGCGACTTCAACGCTACTGGGACAGGTGCTTCCCTGCGGTCCGCCCTCGCCCGGCCTGTTCCTCGCGCGAGGCCTCGGGTTCCCGCGCCTCACCGCTTGTCCCCCCGCATGTCGGGGTCAGACCCCGCCACCCGGGGGATCTGAGGAGGCTCCGCGCCAACTTGGCGCCACCTGGCCGCTAAGACAGGGAGATGAGCGATCTCGTTCTTCTCTTCCCGGGTCAGGGCAGCCAGGAGCCGGACATGGTCGAGACCGTCGCCCGGTTTCGTCCCGACTTGCTCGACCTGGCGGCGGAGGCGGTGGGCGAGGATCCGTTCGCGCGGGTGGGCGATGGCACGCGCTTCGACCAGCCCGCGATCTACTGCGCAGCACTGGCCGGGCTCGAGCGCGCTGGTCGCCCGAAGGCCGATCTCTATGCGGGCCACTCGCTGGGCGAGATCACGGCGCTCGCGGCGGCCGGCGCGCTGAGCGACGCGGATGGATTGCGCCTGGTTGCCGAGCGCGGCCGGTTGATGGAGACGACCGCGGCCCGGACCGGCGGAGCGATGCTCGCGATCCGAGCAGGGCGTGAGGAGGCGGCTCCGATCGCCGAGCGCCACGGGCTGGGCGTCGCGAATGACAACTCGCCCGCGCAGGTGGTGCTCTCGGGCGCGCTTGACGGCATCGAGGCGGCGGAGGCCGAAGCACTTGAGGACGGGATGCGCGCCAAGCGGCTGCCGATCACCGGCGCCTTTCACTCGCCGTTGATGGCAGACGCGGTTGAGCCCTTTCTCTCCTTCCTGCAGGAGGTCGAGTTGGGCGAACCGAGCGCGCCGGTGTACTCGTGTGTGACCGCGGCGCCGTTTGACGATGTACGGGAGCGGCTGTCCGAGGCCCTGGTGAAGCCGGTGCGTTGGGTCGAGGTTCTGCACGCTCTCTACTCAGCTGGTGGGCGCCGGTTCGAGGAGACGGGGCCGGGGAAGGTGCTCGCCGGTCTCGTGCGCCGGACGCTCGAGGGCGTCGAGATCGTCGCCGCGGAGCAGGCTGAGGCCGAGCAGGATTAGTATGCCGCTCCGTGTGCGGCTTCGAAGCCAGGCCTGATCGCTCAACAGCATCCGCGGCCGTGAGCCCTCCCCTGGCCTCCGACGGGCTCCCACCTAAACGACGCGCCCTGACAACGACGGCGGACTGACCGCCCGAAAGGATCAACACGAATGGCGACCGCCAACAAGGAACAGATTGAGGAGCGCATGACCGAGGCTCTCGTGAGCTTTGGCGCCGAAAAGGATCAGATCAAGCGCGATGCAGAATGGGAAGCGCTCGATGTCGACTCGCTGGATCTCGTCGAGCTCGCACAGATCGTCGAGGAGGAGTACGGCGTGAAGATGGGCGAAGAGGACATGAAGCAGATGAAGACCGTCGGGGACGCAGTCGACTTCGTCGCGGAGCGAGCCGGGTCGTGACCCGGCGGGTCGCGATCACTGGGATCGGGGCCGTCACTCCACGGGGGGTGGGCGCCGACGCGCTCATCGAGCGCTGGTCGGCAGGCGAGTCGGGGATCGAGGACGGGTTCGGCCGCTGCAGTGAGTTCGACCCCGAGGAGCATCTCTCCATCAAGGCGGCGCGGCGCGCGGACCGCTTCACCCAGCTGTCGCTGGTGGCGTGCGGTGAGGCACTCTCCCAGACGGGTTGGGACGACGAGCCACCGGTGCCGGCCGCGCGCACGGGGTGTGTCATGGGCACGGGGATCGGCGGGGAGGCGCCATGACACGCGGGCGAACGATCACCGAAGCCGACATCGTCGCGTTCTCGGGGTTGACCGGCGATCACCATCCCCAGCACACCGACGCCGTGTGGGCCGAGGCGGGCCCCTTTGGCGGCATCCTCGCGCACGGGATGCTGGTGCTCTCCTACGCTGTCGGCCTGGTCCCGCTCGATCCCGAGCGCGTCGTCGCGCTGCGCCGCTTCGAGGAAGTCGTCTTCAAGCGGCCGGTGCGGATCGGGGACACGATCCACGTCGAGGTCAAGCTCGTGCGACCCGACGAGGGTCGCGGCCTCGAGGCATGGGAGTGGCGAATCCTCAACCAAGATGACGAACTCGTGATCAGGGCCAAGGTCGAAGCGGTGGTGCGGGGTGAGGCCGACCCCGAAGCCGAGTCCGAGCCGGCCGAAGACGAAGGGACGGTGTCGCGATGATCCTCGAGGGCAAGCGCCTCCTGATCACTGGGGTGATGACCAAGGCGTCGATCGCCTATGCAGTCGCCGAGCAGGCCCAACAGCAGGGAGCCGAGGTCGTGCTGACGAGCTTCGGCCGAGCGCGCAGCATGACCGAGCGGTCCGCGGGCAGCCTTCCCGAGACTCCCGACGTGCTCGAGCTCGACGTCAACAAGCCCGAGGACTTCGCCGCCGTGGCGGACGACCTGAAGTCGCGCTGGGGGGCGCTCGACGGGGTGCTCCACGCCATCGCCTTCGCCCCCGCGGACGCCATCGGCGGAGGCTTCCTCGACACCCCTCCCGAGAGCGCCGTCCAGGCCTTCACCACCAGCGCCTACTCGCTCAAAGAGCTCGCCGTGTCGCTGGCACCGCTGCTCGAGAAAGCCGAGGCCGGCAGCGTGGTGGGCCTCGACTTCGACGCCTCGGTGGCATGGCCCGTCTATGACTGGATGGGGGTCGCCAAGGCCGCGCTCGAGTCGGTCGCGCGCTACCTGGCCCGCGACCTCGGCCCCCGCGGCGTGCGAACCAACCTCGTGTCGGCGGGGCCGATCGAGACTGCCGCCGCCGGCGGGATCCCTGGCTTCGACCAGCTCGCCGAGGGGTGGCAGGGGCGGGCTCCGCTGGGCTGGGACGCCAGCGACCCCTCTTCGGTCGCTGGGACTGTCTGCTATCTGATGTCCGACCTCGCGCGCGGCGTGACGGGTGAGATCATCCACGTCGACGGCGGCTACCACGCGATGGGCGCCCCGCTGTCATGAGCGACGCCGTCTTCCTCACCGGCGGCACCGGCCTGCTCGGGATGGAGCTCATCGCCAAGCTGCTCGAGAGCGACGAGGGCCCGGACGTCTTCGTCGCGGTGCGCGCCGGCGACGCCGACGAGGCGAAAGAACGCGTCACCACACTGCTCGCACAGCTCTACGACGACCCGCCCGCCAGCGCCTCGCGGCTGCGGCCCGTGCGCGCGGAACTCACCGCGCCCGAGCTCGGGCTCGATGCGGCAGACCGGAAGGCGGTCACCGCGGCGACCGGCCGGGTGGTGCACTGCGCCGCGTCGGTCGAGTTCACGCTCCCACTGCCCGAAGCGCGCGAGATCAACGTCGAGGGCGTACGGCGCGTGCTCGAGCTCGCGCACGAGATCAGCGGCTTGGAGCGGTTCGTTCACGTCTCGACGGCCTATGTCTGCGGACGCCTGTCCGGTGTCTTCGAGGAAGACCAGGAGGCCCCCGGGGAGGGATTTCGCAACACCTACGAGCAGACCAAGTGGGAGGGAGAGCAGGCAATCGCCGAGACCGACCTGCCCTACGCGATCGTGCGCCCGAGCATCGTGGCCGGCGAGGACCCCAGCGGCTGGACTTCGACGTTCAACGTCATCTACTGGCCGCTCCAGGCCTTCGCCCGCGGCCTGTTCACGGAGATCCCTGCCGACCCGGAAGGGATCATGGACATCGTGCCCGTCGACTACGTCGCCGAGGTCATCGAAGCCGCCCTCTATGCGCCCGAGGCCGCCGGCGCGTTCCACGCCGTCGCCGGCGAGCAGGCAATGACGGTCACCGAGCTGATCGAGCACGCCTGCGGCGCGCTGGACCGTCCCCCCCCCGTGCTGTCGGCGCCCGGGACGTTGCCGGACGACCACCCCGCGGCCGTCTTCGAGCCCTACTTCGACGTCCACTCCAGCTTCGGTGACCGGCGCGCGCGCGGCCTGCTCCCGACCGGCGCAGGCCCACGCTCACCAGAGGACTACATGCCCGCCCTGATGGCCTACGGCCTCCAAACAAAGTGGGGCAAAGAGCCGCTGACCCGCCAGGCCGCCAGAGCCCGCGCGGCCCCTCAATAGGCGGAGGTTACGGCCCTCTCCTCGCTCCCGCCGCTCGTCAAGTTGCCTCGCCGAGCCCCCAGTCGACCACGACCGCGCCCCAGGTGAAGCCGGCTCCGAACGCCGCCAGGAGCAGCCGCTGACCGTGCGCGAGCGCGCCGTCCTTTTGGGCCTCGGCGAGTGCGATCGGGATCGTGCCCGCGGAGGTGTTGGCGTACTCCGAGATGTAGTCGAGGACACCCTCCGAGGGAAGCCCAAGGCGCTCGCCGACGGCGCGTAGGATGCGCCGGTTGGCCTGGTGATAGACGAAGAGGTCGACGTCGTCGGCCTCGATACCCGCCCCCTCAAGCGCCTCCCCGGTCACCTCGCTGAGGCGGGCGACGGCGTGCTCGAAGGTCTCCCGCCCCTTCATCTCGATCGTGGACTCACGGTCCGCGAAGATCAGGTCCGCGTGGGCGCCGTCCGCGCGCAGGACGGGATCGCTCACCCGGCCGGGTGGGTCGGTCGCCGCCATCACCACAGCGCCGGCGCCGTCACCGAAGAGGCCGGCCGTGCGCTTGTCGTCATGGTCGAGGTACTGGTAGAGGGCGTCAGCCCCGATCACGAGCACACGCTCCGCTGCGCCGGTCTCGATCTGCCCGCGCGCGACGGCGATGCCGGCCACGAAGCCCGTGCACGCAGCGCCCACGTCGAACGCTCCGGCGTGCCGGGCACCGAGCTCGGCGGCCACCAGCGGCGCGGCGTCGGGAGTGATGTGGTCCTTGCTGGTGGTTGCCACCAGGACCAGGTCGAGCTCACCCGGCTCGAGCGCCGCCTCGGCGAGGGCGGCGGCCCCGGCCTTCACGCAGATGTCGATCAGCCGCTCCCCGGGAGCCAGGACGTGGCGCCGGCTGATCCCGGTGCGCTTGACGATCCACCCCGCCTCCACCCCGAGGCGCTCTTCGATCGGCGCGTTCTCGATGACCTGGTCGGGGACGGCCATCCCCGCCGCGCCGATCGTCGCGCCGGCCACGGCGCGCTCCGCGCCGAGCGCCGCTCGCTCTCTGACCGCAGCATCAGGCATGTATGTGGCCCTCCAAATCGTCGTCGCCGAGCGCCTCGACGCCCCTCACCATCGACACGATACCGCCGCGTGGCCCCGCACTCCCCTCTCCGATCCTCGAGACCCGCTCCTCAGGCCGGACGTCCGAAACCTGAGCCGACCCTTTCCCGGGGCTAGGATGCCGCCCCCATGAGCACGCTGGTGACCGGATACCCCGGCTTCATCGGCTCGCGGCTGGTCGGTGCCTTGATCGACGACGATCCCGAGCTGCGCATCGTCGCGCTCGTGGAGCCGCGCCTGGCCGCCACAGCACGCGAGCAGGCTCCCGAACGGGTGGAGGTGATCGAGGGGGACATCGCCGACCGCCGCCTGAAGCTCAGCGACGCCGACTACGAGCGCCTGGCTGCCGAGGTCACGCAGGTCTACCACCTGGCCGCCATCTACGACCTGGCGGTGCCGATCGAGGTCGCCCAGGCGGTCAACGTGGACGGCACGGGCAACGTGCTCGACTTATGCCTGGCCTGCGAGCGCCTCGAGCGCCTGCACTACGTGAGCACCGCCTACGTCGCCGGCCTGCGCACGGGCGTGGTCTACGAGCACGAGCTTTCGCTCGGACAGCGCTTCAAGAACCACTACGAGTCGACCAAGTTCCAGGCCGAGGTGTGGGTGCGCCAGCAGATGGACCGCGTCCCGACCACCACCTACCGCCCGGCCGTCGTGGTCGGCGACTCGCAGACGGGTGAGACGATGAAGTTCGACGGGCCCTACTACATGCTGCGCGTGATCTCGCGCTCGCAGCGGCTGGGCCAGCCGATACCGCGCTTCGGCCGCGCCGA